>NZ_JBZVFG010000010.1:18231-87251 GCF_058402785.1 Candidatus Magnetaquiglobus sp. | reverse complement strand
CCGGGCGTGCCGGGGCGGCCTCCGCATCGATCGGCTCCGGGCGTGCCGGGGCGGCCTCCGCATCGATCGGCTCCGGGCGTGCCGGGGCGGCGGAGTCGTGTCCGGTCTCTTGAAGAACGGCTCCGGCTGCCTTGAGGAGATGGGAAACCACCCGCGCACGACTGCTGCCCAGGGTGGTGGCCAAATGGTCGAATTGGGCCAACTCCTCGTCCGTAAGCCAGATCTCCAGCCGTTTCATCCCTTCCTGGCGTCGCTTGCGATAGGCCATGACGCGCATCGAGGGGGTGTCGTGTATCTTGCGGGGTGCCATCGTGGTCACATGCTCCAATGCGCTCAAAAAACGTTCTTCTCCACTTGTCAGAGAGGATTCATCCATGATACCAACGTTTGTTTGTCCATTCCACCCTCCTTAGGCGTGGTCCGTTCTCGCCCGTTGGTCGAAACGGTCCAATGCCCGCAACACGAAACGAAGGTTCGAAAAAAACAATGACACAACCCACCGCCAGTCCCAACGCCGTTTGGCAGGAAGTCTTGGTCAACCGCGCCGACCGGGAACGCATGAACGGTCATCGCGGCGCCATCCTCTGGTTCACCGGTCTGTCCGGATCCGGCAAGTCCACCATGATCCACGCCCTGGAAAAGCATCTCCACGACGCCGGACGCCACACCTATGCCCTGGACGGGGATAATGTGCGTCATGGTCTGTGCGGGGATCTGGGCTTTTCCAATCAGGATCGGGTCGAGAACATCCGGCGTATCGGCGAGGTGGCCAAATTGATGCTCGATGCCGGCCTGATCGTGCTGTGCGGTTTCATCTCCCCGTTTGCCGCCGATCGCCAGCGGGTACGCAATCTGGTGGCCCCCGGCGATTTTCTGGAGATCCACTGCGAGTGCTCCCTGGAGATTTGCGAACAGCGCGATGTCAAGGGGCTCTACCGCAAGGCCCGGGCCGGCCTCATCCCGGAGTTCACCGGCATCTCCTCCCCCTATGAAGCCCCGGAGAATCCGGAACTGCGCCTCGACACCGGCAACGAGAGCGTGGAAGCCTGCGTGGAGCGGGTGTTGGCGCGGTTGGGTGGCGACTGATCCGCATCAGGGCCGTTCGTGTCGGCGGATCCAGAACCGATACCCCTCTCGTTCGGATGACTCGAATCCCCTGGCGCCCAGAATCTCCTCGATTTCGGCGCGCCAGGGGATTGTCCCATGGATCACCACCAGCCCGATGCGCAGGTCATCGATGGCCGCCGCGAGTCGTTCCCTTCCATTGACCGGTTGTTTGTTTCCCTCCACGTAATCGAGCAGCTCCAGCCGTCCTTCCCGCTCCTCGGATGTCAAGAAATCGGCCAGTTGATTCATGTAGCTCCTTTCCACGGCAACCAGTCGGGGATGGTGACGCCGTGTCGTGACCCAGACGCCCAACGCGCGTGGAACCAGCGCGGCGTGATCGGGAGGGGTCTGACCGACGACGGCCAGCGCCAGCTCGAATTCCAGGCGGGGAGCCTTGATGTCGGGTCGTTCGATCCGTGTTCGGGGTGGGGTGAGGGGGGGGCGTCTTCCCTGCCCGTCGGTGGTCAGGTGGGCGAGGGTGGCCAGCAGGGTGATCAGGACGAGCATGCCGACTCCGAACCGGAGACGGGGCATGAAACGGGCGATCAGGGCCAGCCCCACCAGGGCGATCGTCGGCGCGAAGGGGTCGCCCCACCAGCCGCGCCAGCGCGGCAGGAACGATAACAGGATCGTCCCCGCGCAGATCAGGGTGATGACCACCGGCAGACGTGATTCCATGGCCGGGATGCGAGGCGTCGCGTCGGGTTGGCTCTCCGGGTGCGGCAAGGCGATCGCATGGAGCAGCAGCGCGCCGAGCAGGGGCATCGGCAGGGTCAGAAACAGCCGCCAGGTGACCGGGCCGGTGAGATGCTCGGTCAGGAGCGGATGGAGGAGTGGATTGAAGACAAAGCCGATGAACACGCAGGAGAGTCCCAACAGCGTGCGTCGCGGTCGCGGGTCGGAGAGGGTGGTCCAGGCGCCGATCAGAACCAGCAGGTAGAACCACAGGTGGGGGCCCTTGCCGAACACATAGTGGATGCTTTGCGCCATGTCGGGCATCTGCCAGGCGGTGTTGACCATGGCATCGACCGTGGCGTGGCGCATCGACAGGCCCAGGCCGAGGGGATAGGCGCAGGCCAGCACGCCGAGGAGGACCCGCAGGGTGGCGATGCGGTTGGGACGCCAGTTGGCGACCAGCCCCAGTCCGGTGGCCACCGGCCCCAGGAAGATTCCCGACGAGGAGCATCCCACCGCGGCGATCTGTCCCAGAACGATCCATGCGGCGTCGCGCGTTCGTCCGGTTTGCGCGAAGCGCAGACCGGACAACAGCAGCACCGGCAGCAGCGCGGAGAAGAGCAGGGACTTGCCGAACTGGAGTTGCACGAAAGCGAACACGGCTGGACTGGCACGGAACTCCCCGCCGACGAGCAGCAGCAGTCCGAGGGTGATGGGGAGCGCGGTCAGCCAGTGGTTGGGGGCCAGATGGCGCAGCAACAGGGCCTGGGCCAGCACCACCCAGGCGGCGTAAAGCGGGGCGAGCAGCAGGTGCGAGACCCAGATGGGTTCGCGCTCCAGGAGCGAGGCGAGCATCGCCACCAGCAACTCCACGGAGGGAACGCGATCCACGGGCATCCAGCGGAGTTCGGTTTCCGCCCAGACCATCTGGTTCCAGGAGAGCAGGGGCCGGTCCGGGTGATCGAGGGTCATGGCCGCCAGATTCGAGTAGTACTGGTCGTCCGGATCCGGACGATGGGCCATGGCCGTGATCGCCACGGCGGCGATGACGAGCAGGGCGAACAGCCAGGCCTCGGCGCGCCGCAAGGAAGCCGGAGGCGCGGGTTCGACGCCCGGTTGGTCGCGCATGGTCCACCAGGCGTGTCCCAGGAAGAGCATGGCGACCATCCAGAACAGGTGTATGCGCCCATTGGGAAAGGGGTGGAGCGCGAATTCAAACAGCGCGACAAGGGCCGCGGCCAGGGTCAGGGATGTCCAGTCCACGGGTCGGGGTGGGTGGGGGTCTGGAACGGGGCTGGGGAGCGGGTTGTGTCTGGTTCGGTCCCGGAGTGCCAGCCAGAGCGGCGGTGTGGCGACCAGGGGGATCCAGGCCCAGCGGGTCAGATCGTGGAAATTGCCCTGTCCGAACAGGCCGATCCCGTGGGCGAGAAGGGTCCAGAGGGCCAGTCCGAGCAACGGCAGCAGGGTCAGGGCTTCGATCCGATCGGTTTCGCCTCGCCTTGACAGGGGAGGCGTCGCATTTAGAATGGTCATCCCGCGTGAAATTCCCAAGTGCCGACAGGAGTCCGAGCTTGACCGCCTCGTCCCGATTCAAAGTTCCGTTCTTTCTGCACGATCTCGGTCAAGAGGAGATCGATGCGGTCGCCGCCGCCATTCGTCATCCGGTGCTGACCACCGGGGAGACCGTGGCCCGCTTCGAGGCCCGACTGGCCGAGTATCTGGGGTGTCGCCACGTTCTGGCCACCACGAGTTGCACCGGGGCGTTGCACATCTCCCTGTTGGCGTTGGGCATCGGGCCGGGGGATGAGGTGATCACCACCCCGATGACCTTCATCGCCACCGCCGCCGCGATCCTGGAGACGGGCGCCATGCCGGTTTTCGTGGATGTGGAGCCGGAGACCGGCAACCTGGATGTCGGGTGCGTGGCGGCGGCCATCACCGAACGGACCCGTGCCATTCTGCCGGTCCATCTGTATGGACGACTGTGCGACATGGTAGCACTCCGGGAGTTGGCCAGGCAAAGAGGATTGCACCTGATCGAGGATGCGGCCCACTGCCTGGAGGGGCGTTCCGGGGAGGTCCGTCCCGCCTCCCTGGGGGATACGGCCTGTTTCAGTTTCTATGCCACCAAGAACATCACCTGCGGCGAAGGGGGCGCGCTTGCGGTCAACGACGATGCGTTGCACGAACGGTTGCGTCTGTTGCGTCTGCACGGCATGACCAAGAGCGGGGCCGAACGGGCTTCCAGGGGGTACGAGCATTGGGACATGGTGCTCATGGGGTGGAAATACAACATGAGCAACATCGAGGCCGCGCTGCTCCTGCCGCAAATGGGGCGGATCGAGCGCAACCTGGCGCGCCGCGAGGCGCTGGCGCAACGTTATGAGGCCGGCCTGGCCGGGCTGGATGGGGTGCGCCTGTTCGCGCCGCCGGCTCCGGGAACCCGACATGCGCGTCATCTGTTCCCGATCCTGGTGGAAGGGCGGCTGCCGAGAGATGGCTGGATCGCTGCCCTGCACGCCGAGGGGGTCAGCGTGATGGTCAACTACCGACCCGTGCATCTGACCCGTTATTTTTCCGAGCGGTTCGGTTTCAAGCCTGGAAGTTTTCCGGTGGCCGAGTGGATCGGGGAGCGGGTGATCTCCCTGCCGCTCTACCCCCGCATGAGCGACGCGGATGTGGATCTGGTGATCGAGGCGCTCCACCGCATCGCGCGGGGGTGACCGAACCGGCACCGTGGCCCCCGGATCCCGGTATCGCTCCACCGCATCGCGCGCGGGTGAACGTTTCCGGCTGCCGATCCGGTTCGGGATCCGTGCGTTTTACCATGGCACTCCCGTCAGGGAGGTCCATGGTCGGGGGTGAGGGGGTTCTCCCCCCATCATGCCAGTTAGCGCGGCGCGGGATGGTTGGAGTCGTCGGGAGAGAGTCCGAGACGGCGCGCGACGATGTAGAGCGGACGCTGTTTGACCGCGCCGAAGATCTTCCCCACATAGATGCCGATGATTCCCAACACCCCGAGGATCAGACCGGTGTTGAAGAACAGGGCGACCATCAGGCTGGCCCAACCGGGAACGTCGATGTCTCCCAACAGGGCGCGCAGCAGAAAATAGAGACCGATCAGAAACGATCCGCTCGCCATGATCAGGCCGATGGCCGCCGAAAGATAGAGAGGGCGTTCGGAGTGGGCCAGGATGATGTGGGTGGCCAGTCGGACCCGTTTGTACCAGCCGCGATAGCCGGAGATGCCGGCGAACCGCTCCCCCTGTTCGGCGGGGAGGATGGCATGGCGGAAACCGAGCCAGTGGACGATGCCGCCGTAAAAGCGCAACTCCTCGCGAAGATCCCGATAGTTCTCGACCACCTGGCGTGAAATGATCGAAAAGTTGCCGATATCCGGATCGGTGTGGGTGCCGGAGAGTTTCTGAAAGAGCCAGTGGAACATCCGGACCAGCGCGAGGTAGAGTCCGGACTCCTTGCGCTGGCGCCGGGCCACGAACACCACGTCGTACCCCTCCAGGGCTTTTTGGACGAGATCCGGGATCACCTCGGGCCGGTCCTGGAGATCGCCGTCCATCACCACCACCCAATCCCCGTCACAGGCGTCCAGACCCGCGGAGATGGCCAGATGCTGGCCGAAATTGCGGCTGAATTCGATGGCCTTGATGCGCGCATCCCGTGCCGCCAGCCCCGCGAGGATCTCCCAGGAGCGATCCTTTCCGCCATCGAGCACGAAAAGGATCTCGTGATCCGGGCTGATGGGTTCGAGCACGGCCTTCAGGCGCGAGACCATCTCCTCGAGGATCGCCTCTTCCCGAAAGATCGGAATGACCACGCTGATGAACGCCATGTTCGGCTCGACTCCTGATCGTTGTGATGCGGATGATCGTGGAACGCCCATGGGGGAGTTCCAGGTTCCGGGATGGGGGCGCCCCCATCCCGGTTGTGTTCAGTGGAACTCCACCTGTCCCGAGGCGGTGACGATCGGGACGGTGCGCATCCACTCCTGTTTTTTCCACCACTCCGGATTGGCCCGATACCAGGCCACGGTCTGCTCCAGCCCTTCGCGCCAGGAGATGGTCGGTTTCCAGCCCAGGCGCGCCCGGAGTTTGTCCGAGTTGCCGGTGTGCCGGGAGACCTGGCCGGGACGGTTGCCCCGGTAGGTGATCGACTCCCTGGTGAGTCCCATGATGTCGGTGAGATCGTGGGCGATATCCAGGATCGAGTGATGCTCGTCGGTGGCGATGTTGAACACCTCGCCGACCACCTGATCCGCCGGGGCGTGGAGAATCTGGTCCAGGGCGCGGCAGTGGTCTGCGACGTGGACGAAATCCCGCGCCGCGGTGCCATCGCCGTGCACGGTCATCGGCATGCCGGTCAGGCCGCTGACGATGAAGCGTGGGATCACCTTTTCCAGGTGTTGCCTGGGTCCGTAGTTGTTGAAGGGGCGCACGATCACCACCGGAATCCGATAGGTGGCCCAATAGGAGTAGAAGAGCCGGTCCGCGCCGCATTTGGCGCTGGCGTAGGGGCTCATGGGGTTCAAGGGGTGGTTCTCGTCCATCCGTTCGGTTTCGGCGGTACCGTACACCTCGGAGGTGGAGATGTGGATGAGCCGTTCGATGCGTTTGCCCGCCTTGAGCACGGCGTTGGCGAGCACGTAGGAGCCCATGACGTCGGTCTGGAAGAACTGCTGGTTGTCGAAGATCGAACGGGTGACGTGGGACTCGGCGGCGAAGTGGACCACGATGTCGGCATCGGCGACCAGGGTGTTCATGAGTTCGGCGTTGCAGATGTTGCCGTACCAGAACTGATGCGGGGCTGGATGCTCGGGCGAGAACTCCGGCGGAAGATTGTCGGTGGAGCCGGCATAGGTCAGTTGATCGACCACCACCAGGCGATACTCGGGATGGTGGTCGAGGAGATGCTTGACGAAGTTGGAGCCGATGAAACCGGCTCCGCCGGTGATCAACACGGTTTTCGACATGATGGGTCGTTCCTTGACGGGTTCGTCATGCTGGGGGTTGATTCGTCGTTCGACCGGGTAGTGTCGCGGTCACCGGCGGCGAGGATGTCCAGGCTCTCCGGACCGGCGTTGAGCAGCAGGTCGAGGGTGGAGAGATAGGGGATGAAGTCCCCGTGAATTTGCGGGTAGACGGGGTGGTGGTAGTTTTGCCAGGCCACGGTCACGCCGTGCCGGGCGAACAGATCGACATCCAGATAGGCTTGCGCGGCGTTGCCGGAGAGATAGCGATCCGCCTCGAAGTGACGACAGATTTCCAGGAGTCGTTCGCTGCGCTCGCCGGGGATGCCCAGTTCCGAGGCCAGACAGGTTGGCCGCTCCAGTCCGAGCCAGCGACACATCTGCTCGATGAGGGTCAGGTCCAGGTCGATCAGCCAGCGCCAGGGGCGGGAGAGCAGTTCCCGCAGTTCCGGGAGGTAATCCCTGGCAAAGGGGGCCTTGGCATAGCACTGTTCGATCGAAGCGAGCTGTTTGCGCGCCCAGGGGTTGGCGGGATCGATTTCGATCTCGCGGATCAGAGGTTTGTTCAGCCCCTTGTGACGCACGGGCACGGTCAGCCAGAGGGGTCCGTTGGACGAACGGACGCGGTTGCGATTGCGCCAGCCGTGTTTGTCGTACTGCACGTCGTCGTAATAGACGAACAGGTCGCAGCGGTACATCTGCTCGAAAAAGCCGAGCCAGGGCAGATATCCCGGTTGCAGGACGGCGATGGTTTTCATCGTGGGTCTGACCCGCGTTCTTGGTCGAGGGCTCGGATCGCCGGAGGCATGAAGGTCATGGGATCCGGCGCGGATGGTGGAAACTTCTGGCGCACCAACCTGACAATATGCCATATTCGTTGCCGGGAATCGAGAGAAAATGGGTGCGTCATGGGGCATGGGGCGCCTTGCATCCTGGGTGGAGTTCTGGAAGGAACGCGGTTGCGGAAACGGTCTGTGTTCCACGGTTTTGGGGAGACGCGCGAGGCGCGTGGAGAAAGGGCAGCATGAAGCATTCCGAACGAGAATCCATGGTTCCACTCTTCGTGGTCGGTTGCGACCGCTCCGGCACCACTCTGTTGACCTCGATCCTGGAGGCGGGATTCGGTCTGGCGGCTCCGCTGGAGACCCATGTGATCCCGGCGTTCGCGCGCGGCTTGTGGGCCTGGGGGGATCTGGGCGGACGGGCCGCGCGAGGACGGTTGCTGGCGGCGATGGTCGATTTCGTCACCATCCTGACCGCGCGCACCTATCCCACCAAGCGTCTCGAGGATCTCCAGCCGGTCACGCTTCTGGCCGTCGCCGACCAGATGGATGGCCTGGCGGAGGAGAGCCGGGATTTCGGCGGGATGATCCGGGGTTGGTTCGATCGCTACGCGCGTGCCCACGGCCAGTCCGGTTGGGTGGACAACAGCTCCTTTCACGAATCCCTGCCCCTGTCGATCTGGGAGGCCCATCTGCCGGAGATGCGGGTGATCCATATCGTGCGCGATGGCCGGGATGTGGCCCTCTCCTGGCTCAAATCCTGGTGGGGACCGGCAAGCCTCGGGGAGGCGGCCTGGTTGTGGAGCCGGCATGTGCGTGACAAGCGCGCTTGGGGGCGGGCCCATCCGGATCGTTATCTGGAGATCTCCTACGAAACCCTGTTGACCCGTCCCGAGGAGACGGTGGCGCGCATCGCCGCCTTCCTGAATCGTCCGACTCCCGCCTGGCCGGTGGATCTGACCCGGAGCGAATCGGCGCGGGTGCTCTCCACCGGAGGAACCCACGACCTGTTGCGCGGTCCGGTCCAGGCCGACAACCGCGAGAAGTGGCGTGCGGCGCTCGACGACGACGAACAACGGTTGTTCGAGTGGTTCGCCGGCGCCACCCTGCGTGCCAGCGGCTACCCGACCCGTTTCGGCGGGATGTCGGCCCTCGAACGTCTCGCCCTGGTCCCTCGGGCGCTCCTTTCATGGGGCAAACGGTTTCTCACTCCGGTCTATTACGCCAAAAAGGCCAAGTGGGGGGTTCCCTGGGCCTTGCGTTTGGCCGGTCCGTTGCGTGGACGGGTGGTGCGGCTGGCCTCGGGTTGGAAACGGTGACCAGAATCCGCCTGCATCCGTGGTTTTTTGAGGGGCGCGCGACAAAACCTTTTCAAACCTGCAATTTTGAGGCACTATTTTCAAAATTTTGTATAACGAATGGTAGATGTTTCTCTGTGAATACCCTGGCGTGGTTGCATCGATCTGGCGTGATGGTTCGGGATGGCGCGCCGGAAATGCAAGAAACCAAGGGGAGCTGTTCACGATGCCTTGTTCACCGCTGTCGTTCGTGAGCGAACTGTTGGGGGAGAATTCAGCATGTGGAAAAACTTGAGCCTCGGCAAAAAGATCCTGACCGGCATCGGTCTGGTGCTGGTGCTGTTGATGGTCGTGGCGGGATGGTCCCTCAAGGGGATCTCCGGCATGGTGCATGACGGTCTGGAGGTGGTGGCCGGCAACAAGTTGCGTGGCGAGTTGTTGCAGCGCGAGGTGGATCATCTCAACTGGGCCAACAAGGTGAGCGCCTTCATCAACGATGAGAAGGCCGCCGAAATGGGGGTGCAGCTCGATCACACCCAATGCGCCTTCGGCAAGTGGTACTACGGCGAGGGGCGTCAACAGGCCGAGCAGTTGGTGCCCGACTTGAAACCGATCCTCGCCTCGGTCGAGGAGCCGCATAAAAATCTGCATGCCTCGGCCCGCAAGATCAGCCAGGTGTTCCAACGCGCGGACCCCCGTCTGCCGGAGTTCCTGACCCAGCGCGAGGTGGACCATCTGGTCTGGTCGGGCAAGGTGCAGGATGCGATTCTGCAAGGCCAGAAGGATCTCACCGTGCAGCTCGATCCCACCAAGTGCGGATTGGGCAAGTTCATGTACGGCGAGGATGGCAAGCGGATGCGTGCTTCGGATCCGGAGCTGGCGCGGATGCTCGATGCCATCGAACCCGACCATCGTGTCCTGCATGAGGAGGGGGATGCGATCAAGAAGGCGCTGGTGGCCGGAAATGTCGCGGTGGCGGCCAAACACTACCAGGAGAAGGTGATCCCCGCCCTCACCAAGGTTCGCGCCACCCTGGCCTTGATGCAGGAGCGCGCCCGTATGAACCTGATGGGCAAGGAGAAGGCCGAGCAGATTTTCGCCGGCGAGACCCAGGTCCATCTGGCGGACGTGAAAAAGCTCTTCCACGCCATGAGCGACCTCACCAAGGCGAAGATCCTCTCCGAGAATCAGATGCTGGTCAATGCCCAGGAGACCCGGAGCGTGGTGATCGGGGTGTCGTTGATCGCCATCGTGTTCGGACTGCTGTTGGCCTGGGTGGTGACCCGTTCGATCACCAGACCGATCTTCGAAAGTCTGGGGTTTGCCGAAAAGGTGGCCTCCGGGGATCTGGAGAGCTCCTTGACCCTGACCAGCCGTGACGAGGCCGGGCGTCTGGCGATGGCGTTGAACGACATGGTGTGCAAGCTGCGCGGCGTGGTCGAGGAGGTGATGACCGCCGCCGACAACGTGGCCAACGGCAGTCGCGAGATGACCGCCAATGCCCAGAATCTCTCCCAGGGTGCCTCCGAGCAGGCCGCCTCGATCGAGGAGACCTCGGCGGCCATGGAGCAGATGACCTCGAACATCCAGCAGAACACCGACAACGCCCAGACCACCGAGAAGATCGCCACCCAGGCGGCCACCAGTGCCCGCGAGGGCGGAGAGTCGGTGCTGGAGGCGGTCGGGGTGATGAAGGAGATCGCCTCGAAGATCTCGATCATCGAGGATATCGCCCGTCAGACCAATCTGCTGGCCCTGAACGCGGCCATCGAGGCGGCTCGGGCCGGCGAACATGGCAAGGGGTTCGCGGTGGTGGCCGCCGAAGTGCGCAAGTTGGCCGAGCGCAGCCAGGTCGCAGCCGGGGAGATCGGACAGCTCTCCGCCTCCAGCGTGTCCGTGGCCGAAAAGACCGGCGCGATCATGCAACGGCTGGTGCCGGACATTCAGCGCACCGCCGAACTGGTGCGCGAGATCGCCGCCGCCAGCGTGGAGCAGAATCAGGGGGCGCGTCAGGTCAACCAGGCGATCCAGCAACTCGACAAGGTGATTCAGCTCAATGCCGGCGCCAGCGAGGAGATGGCCGCCACCGCCGACGAACTCTCCGAACAGGCGACCCGTTTGCAGGGGAGCATGGGCTTCTTCAAGATCGGTCATACGGCGCCCGCCGGATGCGCCCCTGGGCTGGCCGCCAGGTCGGTTGCGCCGTCGGCGCGGGTCGCCGCGCCGGTCAAGGCCGTGACCGGGGGTGGACGGGTGCCGGCCCTGCCGGCGCCGGCCACACGGGATGACGAGTTCGAGTCGTTTTGATTGACGTTCGCGTGGGTTGCGGGCCGCGAAAGGTTCCGAACCCACGCGATCTTGGGATGCATCGATACCGCGCATGAACCGATTCTTCTTCGCCCTGGTCCTGATCGCTTTCGGGGTGACCGCCTGGCAAGAGATCCGCTGGATTCCCGGCACGGCTGGGGACTCCCCCATGCAGGCGTTGACCAACGGCATGGTGGAGGCGGCCAACGGTTCGGTCACCCTCTCCATCGGCATGGTCGGGGTGATGGCCCTTTTTCTGGGGCTGATGAAGGTGGCCGAGGAGGGCGGGCTGCTGACCATGCTTGCCCGGTTGATCCGTCCGTTGATGGTGCGGCTGTTCCCCGATGTGCCGGCGGATCATCCGGCCATGGGGGCGATGATCCTCAACCTCTCCGCCAACGCCCTGGGGCTGGGCAACGCCGCCACCCCCTTCGGCATCCGCGCCATGAAGGAGCTGGACCGGCTCAACCCCTCTCCAGGGGTGGCCACCAACGCCATGGCCCTGTTTTTGGCCATCAACACCTCGAGCGTCACCCTGGTTCCCACCAGCGTGATCGCGTTGCGCGCCTCGGTGGGCTCGAGCGAGCCGGCGGCGATTCTCTCCACCACCCTGTTCGCCACCTTCTTCTCCACCTCGGTCGCCATTCTGGCCGCCAAGTTCCTGCAATCGTTTTCACCGGTTGAACAGCTGGCCGGGGTGGGTGCCGAGGTGAACCGCGCCAATGTGGGGGCTGGAACGGCGGATGTTCAGACCAACCCTGGGCAGGGATATCCGGTCTGGGTCTCCACCCTGGCCCTGGTGATCCTGATCGCCTTGATCCCGGTGACCATTCTCTACGGTCGTTCAATCTCCCCCTGGGTGCTCCCGGCGCTCATGACCGGCATGTTGAGTTTTGGGTTCGTGCGTGGCGTGCGGGTCTACGAGGTGTTCGTGGAGGGGGCGCGGGAGGGGTTCGAGATCGGGGTGCGCATCATCCCCTATCTGGTCGCCATCCTGGTGGCGGTGGGCATGCTCCGGTCCAGCGGCGCCCTGGGCGCCTTCACCGAGCTGATCGGTCCCTGGACCGCCCGATTCGGTCTGCCCGCCGAAGCCTTGACCATGGCGATCCTGCGTCCCTTGTCCGGATCCGGCGCCCAGGGGTATCTGGCCTCTCTGCTGCAAAACCCGGCCATCGGCCCGGATGGTTACATCGGCCTGTTGACCAGCACCCTGCAAGGCTCCTCGGAGACCACTTTTTACATTCTGGCGGTCTATTACGGCGCCATCCGGATCCGACGGGTACGCCACACCCTGGCTGCTGCCCTGATCGGTGATCTGGCCGGCATCGTCGCGGCGGTTTTCATCTGTTTCTGGTTGTACGGAGGGTGATGACCATGGCCACCTGGTCACCGGCGGCTCTGGAAGCGGAATGGACGGGCAATCTGACCCGTCGCAAGCGTCGTTCGATCGCGGAATTGAGTGCCATTCCGCTGCGCGAGATCGCATTGGGTCCGGACGAGGCGTTTTACGCCGTGTTGGGGTTGAAGCCGTTGCAGTGGCTCAAAAGGCAGCGTTTGGCCCGTTATCATGCCGTGTTGTTGGCCTTTGTCTGGCGTCAGGCGGTGTTGGCCACCCATCCGGCCTGCAACGAGCCGTTCGGAGCCACGTTGGAGCGGTTGTTCGGTGAGTTGCCGGGGATCAACCGTGAGCGGCGCGAGCGCTATGTCAACGATCTGAACTTCTTCAAGGTGATCACCGACACGTTCGCGGAAGATGGATTCATGAGTGCGGCGTTGCATGTGACCCAGCGGGTGCTGGGGGAGATCGACAAGCAGCCGGAGAATCTCGATTGGGCGGTGGAACTGTCCCAGTGGCTGGATGAACGGTTTCAGGCCTATCGCGGGGAGCTTCTGGAAGTGGAGTTGGGTGGAGTTATGTAAAATCCGAGGAGTCAATAACCTGTATTTCGCATCGTTCTGTGCAACATACTGTCTGATTGGTGTTTATTTTTTTGTTGATATAATAATAGTTTTGAATAGCGCCCATCACAGGATCCATGGTTCCATTATCAAGGGTCCGGGGGATTGTCCCCCTGGTGGGATCCAAGGGCAAGAAAAAAGTCCCCGAGGCTCTGCCTCCGGCCTCCGCCGGGAATCTTCAGTCCCTCGTCCCCTGCAACAGTTTTTTTGGGCCGCTGTTCGGTTGCTTCTACCTTGGCGTCGCGTCCGGCAACCCGCCATCCACCGGCAAGGTCGCCCCGGTGGTTGGGGTGCGTCGCGTGGCGAAAAACAACACCGCCTCGGACACATGCGCCGCCGTGATGCGCGCCTTGAGCAGATTGCGGTTGCGGTAGTACTCCTGCAACCCGTCCGCGTCCAACCCGCGCGCTTTCATGCGGTCCGGTCCCACCTCGGCCCACAAGCCCGAAGGCCGGGCACCGTCGGAAAATACCCCGTCCGGGGCCACCATGTTGACCCGAACCCCGTATTCGGCCATCTCCAGCGAGGCGATGCGCGCCAGTTGATGGGCCGCCGCCTTGGTGGCGCTGTAGGCCCCGAAGCGGGCTCCGGGGGCGAAGACGTTCTTGGTCGAGATCATCACGATGTCGCCGCCGGTCGCCTGTTTCTTGAAAATGCGCGCCGCCTCGGCCAATACCAGCAACGTCCCCTCCACATTGACCCTCTGCAACCTCTGGAACATCGCCGGCTGCAATTCGTCCAACGCCGCCACATGCGCCAACCCGGCATTCGGGATCACCAGATCCACGCCGCCCCACTGCTCCACCAGGGCCGCGAAACCGGCACCGACCGCTTCCGGGGAGGTGACATCCATCACCACCGGCAGAAAACGACCCGGTGCCCAGACGCTCAACTCCGTGGCCAGCGAATCGAGCGCCTCGCCGGCCAGGTCCGCGCCCGCCACATGGCACCCCTGTTCCAACAACCCGCGACAGATTCCCGCGCCGATCGCTCCGGCGGCCCCGGTGACCAGCGCGACGTGACGCGCCAGGGGTTTTTCGCGCAGACGGGCGAGTTTTTTGATCTGGAGCGGAAAATATTCCATGGCGAACAGCTCCGGATCCTCGAGTCCCTGATAGGTTCCGCCCATGGCGGCGATCTGCTCCTTGACCTGCAAGGTCTGCCAGAGGATGTCGCGGGTGATCGCGGCCTCCTGGGCGGTGCGTCCCACGCAGATGGCCCCGATGCCGGGCATGAAGAGGATTCGCGGGGTGGGATCAAAGATCTTCGGCGGCTGGGAGGCGCTGGACAAACGCTGAAACCGCTCCCGATAGTGATGCTGGAACTCGGCGATGGCCGTGGGTATCGAGGCGGCATCGTCGATCCACAAGGGGAGGTTCCGGGTGCGGATCAGATGGTCGGAGGTGAGGGGCGGAGTGATGGCCAGTTCCGGGCCGTTCTCCGCATCCACCAGATTCAGGGTCTCGCGGGTGATCACCGGAACCAGCACGCAACGGGCATGGGGGTGATCCGGGTTGCCGGTCGGCAGGGCCAGCGCGCCGCGCAGCCGCGGGGCCAGATCCAGATAGCGCTCACGGGCGGCATTCACCGCGGTGACCCGCCGCAAGGAGCGGGAGACCGGTTTGCCGATTCGGGCGATGTAGGCTTCGGCACGGCTGACCAGATCGATGGTGGCGTCATACGACTCGCGGGCGCTCGCTCCCCAGGTCACCAGACCGTGCTTCATCAACACCATCCCCTTGCAACCCGGATGGGCGGCATGGAGGATGGAGACCGCCTTGGCCAGCTCGAAGCCGGGATGGACATAGGGGAGGATCGCCACCCCATCCCCGAGGGCGGCGCGGATGTGCGCTTCGCCATCCGGCTGGTTGGTTAACGTGAGGATGGCGTCCGCGTGGGTGTGATCGATGTAGGCGTGCGGCAGAAAGGCGTGCAGCAGCGTTTCGATGGAAGGGGTGGGGGCCTCGGCGTCGAACCGGCGGATCATCAGTTCGTTGACCATGACCGTATCGTCGAGATGGGGCAGGGCGTCGAGGGCGCGCAGCGGCTGCCAGTCGAGGGCGGTGAACCCCTCGGGTTCGATGGCATCCAGATCCCAGCCCGACCCCTTGACGAACAGGGCCATGACCTCGGTGCCCAGCAGCGTGCGTCGCCTGGCCTTGACCGAGGTGTTGCCGCCGCCGTGCAGCACCAACCCCTTGTCCGCTCCGAGCAGGCGGCTGGTGTAGGTGCGCAGGGCCAGGGGTTCTCCCCAACGGGAGGAGAGCCGCTCGAGAAATTCGGCGGCGTCGTGATCCGACCAGCGGTTGATCATGCCTGATTCTTCAAGGCCAGATAGAAATCATGGGCCTCGCGCGGGGTGAACCGCTCGTGCACCACCTTGCCTACCGCCTGGATCATGGCCGCCGGTGCGTCGGACTGGAAGATGTTGCGTCCCATGTCCACCCCGGCGGCGCCCTGATCGATGGCCTGATAGGCCATGGTCAGGGCCTCGGCCTCGGGAAGCTTCTTGCCGCCGGCGATCACGATCGGCACCGGGCAGGCGGCGGTGACCGTCTCGAACCCTTTGGAGACGAAATAGGTCTTGACGAAGGTGGCCCCCAGCTCGGCGCAGATGCGCGTGGCCAGACGCATGTATTTGGCGTCGCGGGTCAGCTCCTTGCCCACGGCGGTCACGCCGAGAACCGGCAGTCCGTAGCGCAACCCTTGATCCACCAGACGGGTCATGTTGTGGATCGACTGGGTTTCGTGCTCTCCGCCGATGAATACCTGCACCGCCATGGCCGACACGTTCAGACGCAGCGCATCCTCGATGTCCACCGCGATCCGTTCGTCGGAAAGCTCCTTTAAGATGCTTGGCCCACCGCTGGCGCGCAGCGAGATTCCGCGGGTGAAGGTGGCCGGCGTCAGGGTGCGCAGCACCCCGCGGGTACACATCAGGGTGTCGGCGTATTTGAGCAAAGGCCGGATGGTGACATCGATCCGTTCCAGGCCGGTGGTGGGGCCCATGAAGTAGCCGTGATCCACGGCCAGCATCACCGTGCGTCCGGTGGCGGGCGAAAAGATGTTCGACAGGCGATTTTTCATTCCCCAGTCGAGATTGTCGCACCCCTTGAGCGGGAACGGTTCGGCGGTTTGGGGGATTTCCAGGTGGTAGTCGTGGGTATCTTTCAGGTCGTCGGTATCGGCCATGGTGACAATCCTTGGTACGGGAAGTGGGGGATGCGCGTCATTGCGCAGGCGCGACCGGGCAGTTGGCCGGATCGGCCTTGTAGGCATCGACGCCGAGTGTGAGCAGTTTTTCCAGGTAACAGGGGTAGTGCTTCCGCCATGCCTCGGCGCGCGGATCGGCGATCAGTCCCGGCACGTTGGTGATCGAGGCAAAGCCGACCTCCATGCGTTGAATCTCCAGATTTTCCATGATCGCATGGATGAGCAGCATGTCGGTGACCAGGGTGGAGAGATAACGGATATCGCAGACCGGCTGTCCGGGGTGGGTCAGAGGGTCGTTGAACAGCCGGTTCAGGCCGGTATCGTCCATCTCCTGCAACAGTCCGATGGCGTCGAGCAGGGTGGCGCGATCGAAGCCCCGTTCATCCACGCCACCGGAAGGGATCGCCTGGCGGTCGTCGGCCAGGTATTTCAACACCGGGTGGATGGTCTTGACCACCGGCGCGCTGATCGCGGTGATGTTGAGTTCCGTGCCCACCGCCTTGGCCGCCTCCTCGAAGCGCGGCTGCAACAGGCGCAAGGTCTCCTCGACAGCCTTTTCTCCCACCGGATTGGGGGAACAGGCGGGATCCTTGTTTTTTTTTACCTGTTCGCAATAGAGCTTGCGCCATGCCTTCTGTCCCAGATCCGCGCCCCATCCGGACTGTTCGCCGGCGATCTGCAGGCTTCCGCCTCCCAGATCGAGGATGAAGGGGGTGGTCAGCTTCTCTCCGAGACTCTGACGCGCGGCCAGATGACCGTAGGTTCCCTCGACATCCTGCGGGATGACGAACAGGGGGACTCCGGTTTGCGCGTGGATCTGGTGGAGCGTTTCGACCAGCTGGGCCGGATCCCCCTTTTGCAGGGCGAATCGCCAGGCCGAATAGCCCCCGGCCACCGGCTGACACCCTTCCGGAGCGCCGCCCTTGCCGGGCAGTTCCCGAAACGCCTGGATGGTGGCTTCCACGGTGGTGTTGATTTCGTGATCCGGCCAGACATCGCCGAGATAGTCGATGGCGACCTTGGCTTTTTCCGGATGCCTGGCCGGGCCCATGCGGATTCCGGAGGATCCGACGTCGAAGCCGATGCGGCATTCGTCGGCGTGTGCCGGGGATGCCAGGCCGAGGGCGACCAGAACGATGAACGGGATGAAGCGTCGCCGGACATTCCGGGAGGGTGCGGTCATGGACGATCACTCAGTCAAGTTGCGTTAATGAGCCGCGAGCCAGGCCATGCTGGCGATTGCCACGCCGACCCCGGCCAGTCCCCCCGCCAGGTAGGCCAGCACCACCACCCCGGTGGCCGCGCCCGCCGAGGCGAGCACGATGCCGATCTGCATGCAGGCGGCGGCGTACTCGTAGAGATGGTAGGCGTGCAACGCCTTGTCGTGTTTGGCTTCGGACTCCTTGGCGCGCTGCATCAACTCCTTGCGGCCCTCCCTGGTCTCCGGTTCGCTGTCGTAGCGTTTGGCGGCGGCGCGGAAGTCGTCGATTCTTTTGGTCCAGGCCGCGGCCTGGTCCGAGGGGACGCCCCTGGGCAGCATCGCCTCGAGCATTTCCGCCGAGGATTTGGTCTGGGTCATGCGGATGGTTTTGGCCTGGTAGAAGGCCCACAAATTCGAAGCTTCGATATGGGCGGCCAGGGCGTTGTGCTGGGAGCTGTTGCCGCCGATCTCGATGATGGCCAGCAAACAGGCGATGAGGCTGATGAGAATGGCGATGCGGCGGTTGCGTTTGGCGGCGTCCTCGGCATGTCCGTGATCGCCGTGTCCACCACCGTGCGCGGCGTGGTGGACCATTTCGTGGGTTTCGTGGGCTTCCATGGAGGATGACTCCCCATATTTTTCAAGAGGATGGTGGTGATTGGCAGTTTTTCAGTCATCATGCGGGGGAGTGCCCCCATCATGCAAGTTACAGCTTGAAGAATTGCAGAGCGGTTTGCAAGGTCGCGGCTTGCGAGGCCAGATCTTCCGCCGAGGCGGACATCTCCTCGGCGGTTCCGGCGTTCTGCTGGAGCACCTGATGGAGTTGCTGGATCGCTTCGTTGACCTGGGCCGCCCCCTGGGCCTGCTCCACGGAACCGGCGGTGATCCCCTGAACCAGTTCCGAGGTCTTGCGGATGTCGGGGACGAGGGTGGCGAGCAGATGTCCGGCCTGTTCCGAGACCCGCGCGCTGGTGGCGGAGAGTTGGGTGATCTCGCCGGCGGCCACCTGACTCCGTTCGGCCAGCTTGCGCACCTCCGCGGCCACCACCGCGAACCCCTTGCCGTGTTCGCCGGCGCGGGCCGCCTCGATGGCGGCGTTCAAGGCCAGGAGGTTGGTGCGTCGGGCGATCTCCTCGATGATGTTGATGCGTTCGGCGATCTGGCGCATGGCGCTCACCGCCTCGTTGACCGCCGCGCCGCTCTCGATCGCTTCGTGGGAGGCTTTCTGGGCCATTTTTTCGGTCAAGTGGGCATTGTCGGTGTTTTGATGGATGTTGGCGGTCATTTGTTCCATGGCTGCCGAGGTTTCCTCGATGGCGGCGGCCTGTTCGGTGGCTCCCTCGGAGACGGTCTGGGCGCCGGCGCTCACCGTGCCGCTCTGTTGCACCAGGTTTACCCCGACCTCTTGCAGGGAGGTCACGGTGGCGCGCAGATTGGTCACCATTCTCTCCATGGCCGCGTAGATCCCGTTCTTGGGACGGTCGTCGAAGGCGACGTTCAACTCGCCGGTGGCGATGCGTTCCACCATTCCGGCCACCTCGTCGGGTTCGCCGCCGAGTTGTTTCATGATTTCGCGACCGATCAGATACCCCAGGATCAGACTCATCCCCAGCACCATCAGCGAGATCACCAGATAGGACCAGAGCAGACCATGGGCCTCGCGGGCCAGGGTGGCGGCCTGGCGGTTCAGATCCTCGGCCAGATGGTCCTCGACCTCCTTCATCAGGTTGATCTTGTCGGTGATGGTCGAGAACCAGACGTTCGGATCGATGCCGAACTCCCCTCCCGTGGGTTTGGCCAGGGCGATCCCGCGCATTTTTTCCACCTCGGCGACTGCCGGAGCGTTCATCTTGTTCTTCAAGAACTCCTTTTGCGATGCCGGAGCCAGGGCGTTGAACACCCCCAGATAAGCGGTCTGTTCGGTCATCAGGGCGATGAACCGGACATAGATCCCCTCGGCAAAGGCGTTCTTGGCAAAGGTGTTGGTGAGGATGGCCCGTTCCTGGCCGCTTTTCTCCTTGGCGAGCAGGAAGTGGAGATACCCCCCGGTCATGGCGGCCATGTCGGCATTGGCGGAGAGCTTGGGCAGGGTGGCGGTGATGCCGAGCAGATCGGTGATGGTTTGGGTATAAAAGCCGATCGCCTCCGGGGTCTGGATCGACAGGGCCAGCACCTGTTTGCGGATTTCGGAGAGTTTTTCAAGTTTGGCCTGGGCGTTCCGGATCGAGGCTTGGAGTTCCCCGCCGAATTCACGGGGGTCGAATCCGCGCAGATACTCCTGGAGATGCTTGATCCGGGCGTCGGTATCCTGTTGCTGTTTGGGGAGTTGGTCGGCGAATTTTTTTCCCTGACTCCCCAGGAAACCGGCGCTCATGCCGCGCTCTTTCTGGGATTCATGCACCACGGCACTGGCGCGCACGCCGAGTCCCGAAAGCAGGTTCATGGCATCCATGCGCCGGGCGAGTTCCTGTTTTTCGAGTACCGTGGTCAAACCGAAACCGGCCATGCCCAGCATGGGTAAAAAGAGCATGATCAGGATCTTGGTGCGCAAATGGATGCCGCGGAGAATGGACATGCGAGCGGTCCCCCTCTGGATAACGTTGCATGTGATTATCTGTTCACATTGTTTTGTGAACGGTCGGATTTTGTGAAGCGTGATGATTATATCGAAATGAGACTAGCTAACTATCGATGCATGGTCAACCATTTGCCTGCTCATTAGGCAATTGAGCTTGGCGATGGATGGGGATAAGATCGAAATGGTCGCGGGTGGTCCCGCAAATGGCGGGTTGGATTGCTTGGGAGAGTGATTGAAAAATGGACGAGGTGTCGTCAAGGCGTTGCCGGGCTGATTGGTTCCATCCGGCGCAAGATTCCATGGAACTTTTGCCGCGCTGGGAGTATCACTTGCATTCGGATTTCTCCGATGGTGCCTCCTCCGTGGCCGAGGGGATCGCCACGGCCCGGGCGCGGGGGATCGAACGGTTGATCTTCACCGAACACACCGAGCCGGAACTCGTGCATGGAACGGATTGGTTCGCGCGTTATGCCGATACCGTGCGGTCGCTGCGTGGCGCGGTCGCGGGTGACATGGAGGTGATTCTCGGACTCGAGGTGCCGCTGGTGGATTTCGCCGGGACGCTTCTGGCCGACGAGCGGATGCTGGCCGAGGCGGAGTTCATCCTGGGCGCGGTGCATGCCTATCCGGGACATGGCTGGAACCTCTCCGGCATCGATCCGGCCCTGGCCATCGAGTTGGAGTTCCAGGGACTCATGACCCTGGCCGAACACCCGCTGGTCGATGCCATCGCCCATCCGGGCGGGGTGTGCGAAAAGTATGTCACCCCGTTTCCCCTGGAGTTGTTCGAGCGGGTGGTGGTGCGCGCCAAGGCGTTCGGCAAGGCGATCGAATTGAATCCTGCCTATCACGAACCCATGGGCCCCTATCTGGAGATCTGCCGGCGACACGCGGTGTTGATCTCGCCCGGTTCCAACGCCCACCATCCCGAACACATCGGTCTGGCTTGGCGGGTGTTGCGCGAGTCGTGATTTTTACTTACGAAACAAGCTGTATCCAAAGTTTCGTTCATTTGCCTGGGCCTGGGTATCCGAACATCATGAAATTCGCCGCCATCGATATCGGCTCCAACGCCGTGCGTCTGCTTCTCTCCAATGTGTACGACGTGGGCGCGCCGCTTCCGGTGGTCCACAAGGCCGATCTCTACCGGATTCCGGTGCGGCTCGGACAGGATGCCTTCCAGCTGGGACGCATCTCCCCAGGGCTCGCCGATCGGCTCGTGCATGCCATGACCGCCTATCACCACATCATGCGCGCGGTCGAACCGATGGATTACATGGCCTGTGCCACCTCGGCGCTCCGTTCGGTGGAGAACGGAGCGGAGATCGTGGCACGGATTCGCGACGAGGCGGGGATCCGCCTGGAGATCATCGACGGGGCCCGCGAGGCGGAACTGATCGCCTTGAATCGCATCGATGGCCGTTTTGACGCGGGCCATTATCTGTGCATCGACGTGGGAGGCGGCAGCACCGAACTGGTGCTGTTGGAGAACAACCAGACCCGCGCCAGCCGCTCCTTCAACATCGGCACCGTGCGTTTGAAAGAGGGGATGGTGAACCGGAACACCTGGCGCGAGATGGAGAACTGGGTGCGTGCGCAGTGCCATGGTCTGGACGACCTGCGCGCCCTGGGCAGCGGCGGCAACATCAACGCGCTGTTCAAGATGACGCGCCAAAAGGCCGACCATCCCCTCTCGCGTCACAAGCTGCTCGAGCTGCATCGCGATCTGTCGCGTCTGGATCAGGATCGGCGCGAGATCGAGTTGGGCCTCAAACCGGATCGCGCCGATGTCATCGTGCCGGCCAGCGAAATCTTTCTCAAGGTGACCGGATGGGCCGGCATCGAGCGCATTCTGGTTCCGCAGATCGGTCTGGCCGATGGCATGATCCATGCCCTTTATCATCGTTGGAAGACAAGTCAAGCCGAGGATTGAGGAGGGTCAAGAAAAGCTGGAAAAATCACTTGACAAGCAGTGCTCGGAACAACGAACATTTTTACATATAAATCTTGTGCGACCCGGTGAAAATCGGAAACGCCCGACTTTTACGCTTTTGGGAGATCTGCCATGGAGTCCGGCCAGGGGAAGGGGAACGGCACGCAGGGTGTCGGCAAGTTGCGTTTTTGGATCATCTTCGCGGGCGGTATCGCCGTCGGCGTGATCGGATTCCTGGGGTTCCACTTCACCATCATGGATGGCTACACCAACAGCCTGGCGATGTGCACCTCGTGTCACGAGATGGACGGGGTATACGAGGAGTATCAGAAGAGCATCCACTACAAGAACCCCTCCGGTGTCCGGGTGGTCTGTTCGAGCTGTCATGTGCCCCATGGCAAGGGGTTGACCGACTACATCGACAAGTTCCTCGACAAGGCCATCGTCGGAGGACGTCATCTTTACCATCATGTGGTCGGCACCTATCCGGACAAGGCCTCTTTCGAGAAGGCGCGCTACCGTCTGGCCCAACAGGTCATCGAGACCATGCGTGGTCGCGACTCCAGGGAGTGCCGGCAATGCCATACCTATGAGGCCATGCAGTTTGCCGATCAGCAGCGTTCCGCCGCCAACAAGCATGAGAAGATGATGAAGGACGGAACCAAAACCTGCATCGATTGTCACATGGGTATTGCCCATGAGGAGCCGACGGAACCTTCGGAACCGGAAAAGTAGCGCGCATGGCAGAGCCAAGGGAAGTCGTTCGTCAAGGATTGCTTGACCATTGTCGTGAGGGTGTCATGAACAGTCGAGTCGGTTTGGTGAATCACCGCGTGGGACGCCGCAGGCGTCGCGGCGCGAAGATCGGGTTGGCCGCAGTCCTGGGTACGGCGGCGCTGCTGGCCTGGAGCCTCCCCGTCGCCCAGGCGGGGGAGAAGGAGCACTATGTGGATTCGGTCATCAGCATGATCCGTCTGCACTCCGAGGCCATTCGGCAATTGGCCACCCACGATTTTCGCTACAGTCGCAACCTGGCCCGGCACGCCACCGGGTTGCAGAACACCTTCGGCCTGCTCGGTCCCATGGAGTGGCACGTCAGCACCTCCACCACCCTGCAAAAGGGGGGAGAGGGGCCGAAACTCACCGAGGATGATTTCAACAAAATGGCCGATCAGTGCCAGAAATCCATGAAACACCTCTATCAGGCCTCGATTCAGCATGTGGAACAGAAGTCTGGCGCCGATGCGGTGATCAAGGCACTGGATGACGTGCAGTCCAAATGCACCCACTGTCACGGTCTGCTCGATGGCGTGGCCCCGGATGTCTGGGGCAAGGGGAAGGGGTCGTGACGAGCGGGTTATCCTGCCTTGGTTGACAGCAAGCTCATTTTGTGCTTTAATATACCTGATGTGGATTGGTTATATTGGAGCGTGACTTGAGGTTCTCGCATGACCCCGGAACAACATGAACAGTTGATCGACCACCTCTTCAAGCGCATCAACCTGCGCGGCGATTTCGGAACACAGCCACCGGAGGAACCGGAAGGTCAACCCGGTCCGCGCGGTCGGAGCGGCAAGCGTCCGATGGAGCATGTGGACCCCTTCGCCCTGGATGAATCCTCCCCGGACAAACCGTCACCGGACAGGGGATCCCCCTGATTCCAGTCTGGCGGAGGATCCGCCGGATTGCGGCACCTGGCGGGATATCGCCTCGATGCCGGTCTTGCGGAGGGATTCCTCATTGCGGCGCCTGGCGGGATATCGCCTCGATGCCGGTCTGGCGGCGGATACGCCGGATCCTGGCCGTTCCCCGCTTCCGTCCATCCTCCTGATCCTGGTCGATTTCGTTCCGGCCCATTTCGTATCCGCGCTTATGAGTGAACCGGCATCTTTTTTTGCTCGCGTCGCGATTCGTATGCCGGTTCTCCGATTGTCCTGTCAGGGCCGCTCCGGCTCGCCGATCAACTCCTCCCCGCGAAAGATCCAACCCGCTTGTCGCAACGTCGAGGCCGGGATCATGGTCAGGCTCGGATCCATGGCCTCGATCGCCTGGTCGAGATGCCGAACCAGCTCCCGCGCGCGCGGATTGACCACCCCTTCACCCTCCCAGATGGTGACGTTGAAGACGTGATAGAGCGGATAGCGCCCTTCGGTGAGGGCGGCCACGTCGTTGGGGGCGATGCCGTCGAGGGCGACCGGTTTGGCGCGTCCGTTTCGTCGGAACCGATCCACATGCCAGAGCGTCTCGTAGCCGATGGCGCCACGTTGCGCCAGAATGCGCTGGAGCATGTCCGCGATGGTCACCACCTCTTCCATGCGCGGGCTGAAATCGTCCGGGTCCGGGAGCAGCGCCCGCCAGTGACCGGGCCGAAGCTTGCAGTGCAGCCTTCCGATGGGCTGAATGTCCCAGGCCGGACCGATCTGTCCGCTGCGGTCGCTGATCTGTGCCCACTGGCGGGGTTGCCCCTGGAAGATCTCCTTGACCTGTGGGACGGTCAGATCGCCGATCGGATTGTCCGGATGGAGCAGAATGGCGATGCTGGCGACCCCCAGAGTGTGGAAGGTGAGCCCCGGCAGCCGGTCGCTCTTGCCGGGCGGACAGCAAAAGCCGGCGATATCCACCGCCTTGCGACTGATCAACCCCGCCGAGGTGCCACAGGTTCCCTCGCGCACGCGGATGTCGAGTTGGTTGGCGTGGGCATACTGGGTGATGGTTGGGAGCAGCAGTTGATGGATCTGCTGATCGAGCATGATCACCAGATCGCCCCCTTGACCCCAGCGATCCGGACGGATCGGCTGGACGACCCAGGATGGCGGCTGGGGGAAGGTCTGATCCGGCGCGCAGAAGGCCCGGTCCAGGGCCTTCAAGACCGCCTGTTCGGCCTCGGCGGCACTGGTGACCCGAGGCGGTTCCATTTCGGAGACCAGGGTGGCCTGGACAGGGAGGGCGGGAAGAATCCACCATCCCACGGTCAGCCACAACCATACCAGATGCGCCTGTCGGATCATGGTTCCTCCTCCATGACCCAGGGCGAGAAGAAGCGCACGGTGTCGCGTCCGGCATTCTTGGCCTGATAGAGCGCCTTGTCGGCCTTGTCGATCAGATCGTCCATCTCGTCTCCGTCGCGTGGATAGAGGCTCACCCCGATCGAGGAGGTGACGTTGATCTTGTTGCCGAGCAACGTGAACTTCCGCCCCAGGGATTTCAACATCTTCTTGGCGACCTTGCGCACCTGGCTGCCGTCGGTGACGTTGGTCAACACGGCAGAGAACTCATCACCGCCGAGTCGGGCCAGGGTGTCGCTTTCGCGCACGCAGGCGCGCAATCGCGTGGCCACCTCCTGCAACAGCTGATCCCCGGCGGCGTGTCCCAACGTATCGTTGATGTTCTTGAAGTGATCCAGGTCAAAGAGCATCACCGCCACCATCTGTCCGTGCCGGCGTCCCTGGGCCAGGGCCTGATGCAGACGGTCGTGGAACAGTTGGCGGTTGGGCAGGTGGGTGAGGGGGTCGTGAAAGGCCAGATGCATAAGCCGGTTCTCGGTTTCCCGGCTCTGGGTGATGTCTCGTTCCAGACAGACGATCCGCTCGGTGCGCGCGGTGGCATCCAGGATCGGCAGGGTGAAGAGTTGGGTGTGGCGCGGTTGGCCTTCGGCGTCGCGGCTGGAGAGGCAGATGGTGTGCGACTCCCCGCTCTCGGTAGTGACGCGCAGGATGCATTGACTGCTCTCCGGGCCTTCGCACCCCTGACAGGCGTACAGTTTGTCGTGGAGCAGTTCGTGGCAGCGCTCGCCGACCACCCGATGGCGGGGGAGGTTAAGTTGTTCCAGAAAGACCCGGTTGGCCTCGCGGATCAGATGGGTTTCGCGCTCGATGACGCAGATGGCCTCCTGCATGCTGTTCAGAATGGCGTCGGTGAGCGATTTGCCTCGTTGCAGGGCGCTTTTTTGTGCTTGGATGGCATGGATGTGGGCACGGGTTTCCAGGGCGATGCGGATGCGGGATGCCAGTTCCAGGGGACGGATCGGCTTGTTGACGAAATCGACAGCCCCGAGTTGAAAACACTCCTGAATCAGGGACTCGTCGGTCTCCCCGGTGATCATGATGACCGGGATCTCCTTGAGGTGCGGCGCGGCGTGGATTTTTTTGAGCAGGGTGATGCCGTCGATCTCCGGCATGTTCACATCCAGGAGCAGGAGATTGGGCGGTGAGGTTTCCAGTTTGGCGATGAGGTAAGGGGATTCCAGCAGAAAATCGACCGTGTGGCCGGCATTGGCCACCAGTCGGGCGATCTGCTCGATGGTTTGACCATCGTCATCCACCACCAGAATGCGTGCCATGATCGGAGTGCTCTCCCTGAAACGGGTGGTTGGGGTGCCGAGCGTCATTCCGAAGGGATTAATCTTGTTAAATTGACACAGAGAGCGGGTGCGGATCAAGTCCTTTTATGGGGTTATGATGAATGGTCGGGATCATTTTTTTGTAACCTGTGGAGGGGAGGGGCATGCCCCTTGGTCAATTCTCATCCTTGCGGGTCAGGCTCAAATGGTCCAGCCCGGCAGAGAGATCCTGATTCTTGGCATCCCTGCCTTCGAGTTTGATCCGCAGACGCAACTCGTTGGCCGAATCGGCGTTGCGCAACGCATCCTCGTAACCGATCAAACCGGCTTCGTGCAGATCGAACAACGCCTGGTCAAAGGTTTTCATCCCCAGTTCGTTGGACTTGGCCATCGCCTCCTTGATGCCGGCCACCTCGCCGCGAAAGATCAGATCCGACACCAGCGGTGACTTCAACAGGATCTCGATCGCCGCTATCCGTCCGCCACCCTGCCGCTTGATCAACCGCTGCGATACGATCGCACGCAGGTTCAAGGAGAGATCCATCAGAAGTTGCTGACGTTTTTCGGACGGAAAAAGATTGATGATCCGGTCCAGGGCCTGGTTGGCGCTGTTGGCATGCAGGGTCGAGAGGGCCAGGTGACCGGTCTCGGCGAAGTTGATGGCGTGTTCCATGGTCTCCTGGTCGCGGATCTCGCCGATCAGGATCACGCTCGGCGCCTGACGCAGGGTGTTTTTCAAGGCCGCATGCCAGCTCAAGGTATCGACTCCCACCTCGCGCTGGGTGATCAGACAGTTCACATGCGGATGAACATACTCGATCGGATCCTCGATGGTGATGATGTGGTCGTGGCTGTCGCGGTTGCGGATGCCGAGCATGGCGGCCAGCGTGGTGGACTTGCCCGATCCGGTTCCGCCCACCACCAGCACCAGACCGGTCTTGCTCATCACCACCTCCTTCAACACCGGCGGCAGCCCCAGTTGATCGAAATCCGGGATCGTGGTGGTGATGGTGCGCAGCACCATGCCGGCCTGTCCCTGCTGCATGAAGGCGTTGACGCGGAACCGTCCCACACCGGGGGGATTGATGGCGAAGTTGCACTCCTTGGAGGTTTCGAACTCCTTGACCTGGCGATCGTTCATGATCGCCCGGACCAGAATCAGACTCTGGGCGGCCTCCAGGGGGGTGCGGTTCAAGGGGGTCATCTTGCCGTCGAGCTTGGCCGCGGGGGGGAATCCGGCGCTGATGAACAGATCCGATCCGCCGCGCTTGAGCATGGTTCTCAAGGCGTCGAGCATGAACTTGATGGCCTGGTCACGTTCCATGATGGCGGTCCTGACGGGGGTTGGGTGGTGAAAAACGCAAAATCCCGGTTCATGTTTTCAATGAACCGGGATGCGTTTCAACATAAACCAGGATATTATTCAACGACACCGGTCGCCGTTCTGGTGGGGCTATTTCAGCAGCGCCTTGATGTTCGGGGTGAGCGGTATGCTGTAGTCGCTCGAGGCCATCACCACGCCATCCGAGGTGCGCACCAACTGGGCGTTGACATAGACCCGGTTTTTGGCGGTCACGTAGCTTCCGGCCAGCACCGCCGAGACCTTGTGGGTTTTCTTGATCTCCTTGGCCTCCTGGGAGAGCACGAACTGTCCGGCTCCCTTCTTCAAGAGGATGTCGCCGCGCAGGGTCAGCTCCACCACCGAATGGCCGGCCTGGGTGAAGCGGGTGGCCATCTGCTTGGCGAGCATTCGTCCGAGGGGCGAGCTTTTTTCCATGTTGTTCTCCTCCACGAACGAGGCGGGGAGGATCACTTCGCGGGCATGGAGCCGTTCGCCCACGGTTTGCAGCATCACCTCGGCGGCCTGTTGGGCCACTTCGCCCGGTTCCACCTCCGGGGTGGAGGTGAGCGGCACCGACACCAGCGGATACCCCTCCTGGCCTGGGTTGGTGGCGCAGCCGCCCGCGACGAGCATGACGATCGCCAGGGCAGGCGTGGCGCATCGTGCCAGGGAACTCCGGAAGGGGGATCCACGCTCGGGGAATGAGGGGGTTCTCTCTCCATCGTGCAGGTTTGGGAACGGGCGTTTCATCGCGTGACCACCGGCATGTTGGTGCCGCCATTGGTGTTGATCAACAGATCACGGGTCGAGCCGTTGACCGGCACCTTGGCATCCACCGAGGCGAGCACCTGACGGCTGTTCAAGGCGATCATGCGCGAGGTGAAATCCAGGGTGTCGCGGGTTTCGGTGTAGGTGCCGGTGACCACCGCGTAGGCCTTGTTGTCGTGGCTGATCTTTTCGATGTCGCGGGAGAGGATGAACTCACCCTGATCCTGACGGATGGCCAGGCTCTTGCGAAGCTTGGGCTCGACCACGGTGAAGCCCTGCTGGGTCAGGCGCGAGGCGACGTGATCGGCGATCAGGTTGCCCAGTTCCGAGGTGCTGTCGAGCTGGCCGCGACTGACGAAGCTGGTCACCAGGATCGGCTTGCGCTGGTGGAACGAGGGGTGATTCTTGCGCAGTTCCGCCACCAGGGCGTCGGTCAGGGCGTGACTCATGCGGATGAGATCCACTTCGCTCTGAACGATGGTCGAACCGCCGGATGGTTGACCTTGGAACCCGGGGGCGCACCCACCCATCAGGGCGGCGAGCAGCAGAGTGGCGAGACCGGAGTGGATTTTCTTCATGAGTCGAATTCCTCGCAGGGCAGAATGCTTATTTGAACCCGTCCTTGATGTTGGCCTTTTCACGGGCGGCCTCTTTGGTGATGAGTCCCTTGTTCAGGAGTTCTTGCAAGCATTGTTCCAAAGTTTGCATGCCCATGCCGCGTCCGGTCTGGATGGACGAGTACATCTGCGCGATCTTGTTTTCGCGGATCAGGTTGCGGATCGCCGGGGTGGCGACGAGGATCTCGTGGGCGGCCACCCGGCCTCCTCCCTTCTTTTTCAACAGGTTTTGGGAGACGATGGCGCGGATCGATTCGGAGAGCATGGTGCGAATCATCTCCTTTTCGGCGGCGGGGAACACATCCACCACCCGGTCGATGGTCTTGGCCGCCGAGGTGGTATGCAGGGTTCCGAAGACCAGATGTCCGGTTTCGGCGGCGGTGAGCGCCAGGCGAATGGTCTCCAGATCGCGCATTTCCCCCACCAGGATCACGTCCGGATCCTCGCGCAGGGCCGAACGGAGCGCCGCCGAGAAGCTGCGCGTGTCGCGATGCACCTCGCGCTGGTTGATGAGACATTTTTTTGACTCGTGGACGAATTCGATCGGATCCTCCATGGTGAGGATGTGACCATATTCGTTTTTGTTCTTGTGGTCGATCATGGCGGCCAGGGTGGTGGATTTTCCCGAGCCGGTAGGCCCCGTCACCAGCACCAGACCGCGCGGGGTGGCGGCGAACTCCTTGAAGATCTCCGGGGCGCCGAGCTGCTCCAATGAGAGGATCTCGGAAGGGATGGTGCGGAACACCGCCGCCGGACCGCGATGCTGATTGAAGGCGTTGACGCGGAAACGGGCCAGATTCGGCACCGCGAACGAGAAATCGCATTCGTACTCCTCTTCGTAGGTTTTCCGCTGCTTGTCGTTCATGATATCATAGACCATGCCCTTGACCTCATCGGTGGCCAGGGGTGGCACGTCGATGCGCCGGATCTCGCCATCCACGCGGATCAACGGCGGCATGCCGGCGGAGATGTGCAGGTCCGAGGCCCGGTTGCGCACGGAAAAGGCCAGCAGTTCAGCAATATCGACTTTTTTGGACATGGTGCCTCTTCAATCAGGATGGAGTCCGGATCAGGGGCGGCGCGACCCGGTTCAGGGGGCTGTCACCCGTGGTTCAAGGTTTCATTATACGCGCATTCCCGTCAGTCGGGCAACTTGCGGTATCGAATTTTTGACGCCACCGGACAGTGGGTGGTGGTTTGGGGAACGTGACGATGGACGACATTCGCTGGAAACAAAGATTCGATAATTTTGAACGGGCGCTCATTCTGTTACGTGAAGTCCGGGAGCGTGGTGTGGCCAATCTCTCCCAAATGGAGAAGGAGGGGGCGGCGCAACGGTTCGAGTTGGCCTTCGAGTTGGCATGGAAGACCATGAAGGATTTCATGGAAGCTCAAGGCGAGTCGAGTGACCTGGGTTTTCCACGCCGGGTGATCAAAACGGCGATTGCTCGTGGGGTGATTCAGGAGCCCTATATGTACATCTGGATGGAGATGCTGGATCAGCGTAACCAGTTGTCGCATCGGTATGATCGTCAAAGGCTCCAGACTGCTTTGGAACGGGTTGAAACCCGTTTTCACGATGCTTTTGAGCAACTGCTGAGCTTTTTTCAAGACAATCTTGAGGAGGCGTGATGGATACCGGGTTGCGGGAAGAGGATCTGGCCTGGATGTGCGCGGTTTTCCGGAGTTTTGATCCGATCCGCGAGGTGGTGCTGTTCGGCTCGCGTGCCAAGGGCACGTATCGTCCCGGATCGGATGTGGATCTTTGTCTGGTCGGCACGTTCGAGGATCATCTTTTCGCCGAGAAGGTCGCCTTGGCCCTGGATGAACTGCCCATCCCGTATCTCTTCGATGTCAAGGCCAAGGAGGCCATCCGTCATCCGCCGTTGTTGGAGCATATCGAGCGGGTTGGTATCACCATCTACCAGCGTGGTCGGCACGGAGCCCCGGCCCCCGAGGATGACAAACCGGTGGTGAAATGAGGTTGTGTGGGGTTTGAACCCCATCAAACGGGATCATGCCGCTTGACGAGAATGAACTGGTTTAACGAATACGTGTGAATTCCGGAATCCATCCGGACCAAAGATTGATTCATCACCCATCAAAGGAGCACGATAAGGACCATGGCACTGGACACGGATCGCACCAAGGCGCTGGAAGCGGCCATCTCGCAGATCGAGCGGCAGTACGGCAAGGGATCCATCATGCGCATGAGCGCCGCCGCCGCCGCGGATGTTCCGGTCTTCTCCACCGGCTCGCTGAGCGTGGATCTGGCCCTGGGCATCGGCGGGCTGCCGCGCGGGCGCGTGGTGGAGGTGTTCGGTCCCGAGGCCTCGGGCAAGACCACCCTGGCGTTGCATGTGGCCGCCGAGGTGCAGCGCGCCGGAGGCGTGGCCGCTTTCGTGGATGCCGAGCACGCTCTCGACCCGGCCTATGCGCGCAGGCTCGGGGTGGACATCGACCAGTTGCTCATCAGCCAGCCGGATACCGGCGAACAGGCGCTGGAGATCGTGGACATGCTGGTCCGTTCCGGCGCGGTGGAGCTGGTGGTGGTGGACTCGGTGGCCGCACTCACCCCCAAGGCCGAACTCGAAGGCGAGATGGGCGACTCCCACATGGGGTTGCAGGCCCGCCTGATGTCCCAGGCGTTGCGCAAACTCACCGGTTCGATCAACCGTTCCCAGTCCGTGGTGCTGTTCATCAACCAGATCCGTCAGAAGATCGGCGTGATGTTCGGCAACCCGGAAACCACCACCGGCGGCAACGCCTTGAAGTTCTACGCTTCGGTGCGTCTCGACATCCGCCGCGTGGCCGCTCTCAAGGACAAGGAGCAGGTGGTCGGCGCGCGCTGCAAGGTGAAGGTGGTCAAGAACAAACACGCCCCGCCGTTCCGCACCGTGGAGTTCGACATCAACTACGGCGAGGGGATCTCCCTGGAAGGGGAGGTGCTCGACATGGCCGTGGACGAGAAGATCATCGAAAAATCCGGGGCATGGTTTTCCCTGGATGGCGATCGGATCGGTCAGGGTCGGGAGAACGTCAAGCAGTATCTGCGCGACAACCGTGAGATGCTGTTCTCCCTCGAGGACCGGCTGCGCGCCCATTTCGGTCTGGCGCCGAAACGCGGCGGTGGTGAAGGGGGCGCCATGGCCTTCGGCGCGGCCACGCCCAAGGCGGGCGGCGGCAAGGGTGGGGGACGCTCTGCCAAGCCGGCGGGTCGCGCCTCGGGTGGTGATGAGGGTGGCTATGAATCCGATGGAGGGGATGGTTGAACCCTGAATCCGGCGTCATCATCGACGCACCGCTGCGTCAGGAGCTTGAGAGCCGCTATCTGGCCTATGCCCTCTCGACCATCATCAGCCGTTCGCTGCCCGATGTGCGCGACGGCCTGAAACCGGTTCACAGACGCATCCTGTTCGCCATGCGCGCCTTGAACCTCGATCCGGGGTCGGCCTTCAAGAAATCGGCCCGCGTGGTCGGTGACGTGATCGGCAAGTTCCATCCCCACGGCGATCAGGCCGCCTACGACGCCATGGTCCGGCTGGCCCAGGAGTTCGCGGCGCGCTACCCCCTGGTGGATGGCCAGGGGAACTTCGGCAACATCGACGGCGATGGCGCGGCGGCCATGCGTTATACCGAGGCGCGCCTCACGCTGGCTGCCCGCGCCATGCTCGAAGATCTCAACTTCGACGTGGTGGATTTCACCGCCACCTACGACGGCTCCCTGGAAGAGCCCACCGTGTTGCCGGCCCGGTTTCCGAACCTGTTGGCCAACGGCTCCACCGGCATCGCCGTGGGCATGTCCACCTCCATCCCGCCCCACAACGTCGGCGAGATCATCGACGCCTGCCTGCACCTCATCCAGAAACCGGAAAGCCGTGTCGCGGATCTGCTTCCCATTTTGCCGGGTCCGGATTTCCCTACCGGAGGGGTGCTGATCGCCGACGCCTCCGAACGGCTGGCGGTCTACGAGAGCGGGCGCGGCTCGCTCAGGCTGCGGGCCCGCATCGTCAAGGAGGATCTGCCGCGCGGCATGTGGCGGCTGGTGGTCACCGAGATCCCCTACCAGATCAAGAAATCCCAGCTCATCGAGCGGATCGCCGAACTGATCGTGGATCACAAGTGCATGTTTCTCGAAGACGTGCGCGACGAGTCGGACGAAAAGGTGCGCATCGTGCTGGAGCCGCGCTCCAACCGCATCGACCCGGAGATGGTGCTCGCCTATCTCTACAAGAACACCGATCTGGAAACCCGCGTCACCATCAACTTCAACGTCATCGACCAGGGGCGTCCCCATGTGCTCGATCTGGTCGGACTGCTCAAGGCGTGGCTCGATCACCGCTTCACGGTGCTCGGACGGCGCGCCCGCTATGAGTTGGCCCGTATCGGCGAGCGGTTGCACCTGTTGGCCGCCTATCTGATCGTCCACCTGAACATCGACGAGGTGATCGCGATCATCAAGGAGCACGACGAACCGGCTCCGGTGTTGATGAGCCGGTTCATGCTCGATCGGGAGCAGGCCGAGGCGGTGTTGAATCTCCGCTTGCGGTCGTTGCGCCGGCTCGAGGAGATGGAGATCCGCAAGGAGGTGACCGAGAAGGAGTCGCGCGCCAGGGAGTTGACCGCCATGCTCGCCGATGACCGGCTGATGTGGCGGGAGATCGAAAAGGAGTTGCTGCGCACCCGGTTGGAGTTTTCCGATCCGCGCCGTACCGAGTTGGCTGGCGCGCCGCCCCCGGAGGTGGTGTTGAAACCCGAGGACCTCGCCCCGCGTGAGGCGGTGACGGTGATCCTGTCGCGATTGGGCTGGGTGCGCACGGTGCGCGGTCATGAGGAGATCGTGGCCGACAAGTTGCGTTTCAAGGGCGAGGATACCCTCTTTGCGGCCATCCATGCCCATGCCAACGATCAGATCACCTTCATCACCGCCTCGGGCAAGGCCTATTCGATCCTGGCCGACCGCTTGCCGACCGGCAAGGGGTTCGGCGATCCCTTGACCGTCCTGTTCAACATCGAGGGCGGGGATGCCATCGTCTGGATGATGGCGGTGGATCCGGACAAGGAGTATTTCGTGGTGACCCGGCGTGCCCAGGGGTTCCGGGTGCCGGGCGCGGACCTGATCGCCAGCCGGCGCGATGGCAAGCAGTGGCTGGTGTTGAAACCCAACGATGCCCTGATCCATCTCCATCCGGTCAAGGGGAGTCTGGTGGCGTCGATCTCGCGGGGGCGCAAGCTGCTGGTGTGCGATCTGGAGGAGTTCCCGGTGCTGTCGCGCGGTCAGGGGGTGCGGATTCAGTTTCTGCTCTCCGACGAGGTGCTGATGGATGCGGTCACCTTCCGACCCGAGGATGGGGTGACCCTGGATACCGGCAAGAAACAGAAGCTGTTCCTGGATGTCACCCTGTGGCGCGGGCGACGGGCCACCCGAGGGGCGATGCTGCCGCATGGTTTTCTGGCCGGCGCGGTCTTTGCCGGCAGCGGTGTCTCGCCCTGGGAGGCGGGTCGCGGCTATACGCGCGAGATGTTTTGATCGTGATCGGATCCCGACATCGCCGGACAGCCCAGACCGTCGCTGGGGGCGTGGCCGACTTGCCTGACGGGGGGATCCTCCTCACCCCCGATCGTGGACCTTCCCTTCGGGCGTTTCACGGGACCACCGTCATTCTTGCAGCCGGCGCCATGTAACCGGCATGATGGGGGAGCCCCCCTTCACCCCCCGACCGTGGCCCTCCCCGATGGGTGTTCCACGGTAATCTGGCAACCATGCGCGACCAATTCCTCTCCCTGCTGGCCCCCCTCACATGGACCCTGCTTTTGGCCGGCTCCCTCCTGTGGAGTGTCCGCGACGCCGAAACCCGAATGCGGGAGGATCTGCTGCGCTCCGCCCGGATGTTCGCCGACGAGCGGATCAATACCCACCTGTGGCTCTCCCGACAGGGCGGGGTCTATCTCAAGCCGGGCGACGCGGGGGAGTTGACCCCGGACCCTTACCTGAGTCCGGTCAACCGGGAGTTGCAGGCCAAGGATGGGGCGCGGCTGGTTCTGATCCATCCGACCAAACTGTTGCGTCAGATCGAAACCTTGCCCAGTTCCGGGCAGCCGGTTCATTACCACTTCGTGGCCCTCAAACCGATGCGCGCGGCCAATGCTCCGGATGACTGGGAGCAGACCGCCCTGCGCGATATCACCCGGAGCGAGGAGGAGCGGTTCGATCTGATTCCCCATGCCACCCTGTTCCGCTACCTGCGGCCTCTGGTCGCCGATCCCTCCTGCCAGGGGTGTCACGAAACCCAGGGCGTGGCCCCCTCCGGGCTTTTGGGAGCCGTCTCCCTGACGATTCCCGCGACCTTCCAGATCGATCGGCTCCAGACCACCCGTCTGACGCAGACGTTCGGCCATGGGGTGGTCTGGGCCTTGGGGATCTGGGGAGTGGTCTGGTTCGGACGCTATCGCGTCCGCCAGGAGATGCTGCTGGAATACGGTCGCCAGGCGCTGTTGCTGGAAAAGAAGAACGCCGAGGAGACCGCCCGGGAGAAAAGCGAGCTGCTGAGCCAGCTGTTGCAGAAATCGGCCAAGCTGACCAAACAGAACAAGGAGTTGGAACTGCTCGGTCAAATCCGTTCGGTCACCAACCGGTTGTTGATCGATGCCCTGGAGCCGCTCTCCCTGACCGAACATCTGGAAGAGGCGATGTTCCTGATCACCGCCACCCCCTGGTTCGGCATTCAACCGCGCGGTTCGATCTTCTTGTTGGACGAGGCCACCAACGAACTGGTGCTGGCCGTCCATCACCAGCTTTCCGACCCGCTGTTGACCTTGTGCGCGCGGGTTCCGTTGGGGAAGTGTCTGTGTGGACGGGCGGCCCTCTCCAGGCAGATGGTCTTTTCGAGCCATCTGGAAGAGCGTCACGAGATCCGTTTCCACGGCATCGAAGAGCATGGTCACTACTGTCTGCCGATTCTGACCGGGGAACGGCTGCTCGGGGTGTTGAACCTCTACGTGGCCCACAACCATGCGCCAACCACCGAGGAGGGCAATTTTCTCAAGGCGGTCACCAGCACCCTGGCCGGGATCATCGTGCGCGCCGAACAGGATGAACAGTTGGCCGAGGCCAAGCGGCACGCCGAAGAGGGAACTCGCGCCAAAAGTGCCTTCCTGGCCAACATGAGCCACGAAATCCGTACCCCGCTCCATGCGATTCTCGGCCTGGGTCATCTGCTGGAACGGACCACGCTCTCCGATCAGCAGCGCGACTATCTGCGCAAGATCCGCTTCTCCTCGCAATCGCTTCTGAACATCATCGACGACATCCTCGACTTTTCCAAGATCGAGGCGGGTAAATTGACCATCGAATCGGTCCCCTTCCAGTTGATGGAGATCGTCCACAACGTCATCGATCTGCTCGAACATCGGGTCCGCGAAAAGGGGTTGGCCGTGCATGTGCGCGTGCCGGCGGAACTGCCGTGCGCCCTGCGGGGCGATCCCTTGCGGCTCGGGCAGGTGCTCACCAATCTGATCGGCAATGCCGTGAAGTTCACCGAATCGGGCGAGATCACCATCCGCATCACGCCGCATTACCTCTCCGAGAAGTTCGTGGTCCACTGTTTCGAGGTCTCGGATACCGGCATCGGCCTCACCCCCAAGCAGCAGGAGGGGCTGTTTCAGGCCTTCAGCCAGGCCGACCCCTCGACCACGCGCCGCTTCGGGGGGACCGGTCTGGGGTTGGCGATCTGCGGTCAGCTGGTGCGGATGATGGGGGGCCGGATCTGGGTGGAGAGCGCGCCGGACCAGGGGAGCACCTTCGCGTTCACCGCCGCTTTCTGGCGTCAGGACGAGCGCTCTCCGGAGCGCGCCTTGGACGGCGCGGCAACGGCTCCGGAGGATGCGGCGCGTCTCGAGGAGGCGTTGCAAGACCTTCGCGGCGCGCGGGTCCTGGTGGTCGAGGACAACGACATCAACCAGCAGGTGGCCAGGGAGATCCTGGAACACCTCGGACTGGTGGTGACCATGGTCGGGGATGGTCAGGCCGCCATCGAGGCGGTCGAGGCCATGCATCCTCCCTTCGCGATGGTCTTCATGGATGTGCAGATGCCGTTGATGGATGGTTATCAGGCCACCCGTGCCATTCGGCGTCTGCCGTCCGGACGTGCCTTGCCGGTGATCGCCATGACCGCCAACGCCATGTCCGGGGATCGGGAGAAGAGCCTGGAAGCGGGCATGGATGACCACCTGGTCAAGCCGATCGAAATGGTCGCACTCAAAAGCTGTCTGGTCCATTGGATCAAACCGGGTCAGGCTGGCACCGCCGTTTCCGCGGAGCCGGAGGTGATCGATCGGCCCGCGCCGGAGATCACCCTGCCGATCCTGCTGCCGGGGATCGATGTCGAGGAGGGATTGGCACGGGTGGCCGGCAATCGCCCCCTGTTCGTCCGGCTGCTGAGCGAGTTCGGAGCCCGTCACGCCCAGGCCGGTCGCGAGCTGCGCGCCGCCCTGGAGCAAGGGGCGCATCCACGGGCCCGGACCCTCCTGCACGCCCTGGGCGGCATGGCGGGCAATCTTTCGGCGCATGATCTGCTGGCCGTGACCAACGCGTTGCGCCTGGCGATCGCGCGGGAAAACCATGCGGAGATCGACGGATTGCTGGACCGTTTCGATCAGCACTTGCAAACCGTGCTGGAATCGGTTTCTCTTCTCGACAGGGAACGCGAGGCGCTCGCGACCGACGAACCGGACGCGGTGTCTCTCCCGGATACGGAACGGGTCAGACCGCTGCTCGAGAGTCTGTGGAACCACCTCGTCGAGCATGATCTGGCCGCCAAGCGCCGGTTGCCCGAATTGCGGGCGATCCTGCCGGGCACGCGTTTTCAGGATGCGTTGCGGAGTTTGGAAAAATCGGTGAATCAACTGGATTTCGATGCCGCGCGGACGCCCCTGGCGACCCTGGCGAGGCACTTCGGTCTGGCTTTGACAACGGGTGATACCCATGAGCATGAATCGTGAGCGACCGGTCATCCTGGTGGTGGATGACGAACCGATCAACATCGAGGTGTTGGATGAGATCCTGCGCCGCGATTATGGGGTACGTTTCGCCACGAACGGGGTGATGGCCCTGGAGATGGCCATCAGGCACGATCCGGATCTGATTCTGCTCGACATCATGATGCCGGAGATGGATGGCCACGAGGTGTGTCGCAGACTCAAGGCCGATTCGCGCACCAAGCCGATTCCCGTGGTGTTCGTGACCGCCATGTGCGGCAAGGAGGACATCGTTGAGGGGTTGCGGCTCGGGGCCTACTACTACCTGACCAAGCCTGTCGATCCGCCGGCGATTCAGGCCGTGGTCGCCGCAGCCTTGAACGAATACGCCACCTACAGCGCCATGCGCGATGAGGTCAACCGCGCCGTCAGCACCTTCGGGTTGCTGGAGCGTGGTCGATTCCGCTTTCGTACCCTGGAGGAGGCCCGTGCCCTGGCGGTGTTGTTGGCCAAGGCCTGTCCGGAGCCGGAAAAGCGGGTGTTGGGGTTGACGGAGTTGATGGTCAACGCCGTCGAGCATGGCAATCTCGGCATCAGTTATCATGAGAAGAGCGCCTTGCACAAGCGCGGCGAATGGGTGGCCGAGGTGGCGCGTCGTCTGGCTCTGGCCGAGCATGCCGATCGTCACGCCACCGTCGAGTTCACCCGCCTTGCCGACGAGATTCATTTCCTCATCCGCGATCAGGGGGAAGGGTTCGATCCGCGCGCTTTCATGAAGATCGATCCGGAACGGGTGTTCGACTCCCACGGGCGGGGGATCGCCATGGCCAACATGTTCAGTTTCGACGAGGTGCGTTACCTGGGCAAGGGCAATGAGGTTCTGGCCATGCTCAAGTGGGCGTCCGTGAAATAAAGATCGTAGCGCACGCTTTTGCCCTCGATCACCGCGTCCGCCACCCGTTTGCCCAGGGGGACCGCCAGGCGGGGGCGTTTCACCACCACCCGTTGCCTCGCGACCCGCAACGCGGCGTCCACCAGCCCGTCCGCGTCTCCATCCTCACCCACCACCTGGCGCAGCAGGCGCATCTCCTTCTTGACCAGCGCCGCCTTGGTCCGCTCCGGATGCATGGGATCCAGATAGATCACATCCGGTCGCTGGAATTCGGGGTGATCGTTCAAGTGACGGGCAGCGTCGTTCTGAATCAGCGTCATGCGTTCCGACTCGGGAAGTGCGTGCTCCCGGGCACGTCTCAACCCATCCGCGAGCAGGGCGTGGATCACCGGGGAGCGCTCCACGAAGGTGACCCGACACCCCAGGGCCGCCAACACGAAACCATCCCGTCCCAACCCTGGCGTGGCATCCAGAACCGACGGGCGCCACCCACCCTTAAGCCCCACCGCGCGGGCCAGATCCTGCTTGATCCCCTCCTGACGCCGCACCGTGGCGATCGTGGACGAGAAATCCACGCACACCGGTTCCCCGCGACCGCGACTGCGCGCCACCAGTTCCAGCCGCTCCGGACGGAGCGATAGAACCAGCCGCTCCCCGGTCTCGGCCCACGCCAGAAACGGTACGCCCAGACGTGCGGCCAACCGCTGGGCCGCGGGGATCGATTCCGGCTCCGGGGTCGTGACCACCAGGGACATGGGTCACGCCTTGCCGTTGGGGTCAGGGTGTGGCACCCGGAACGGAGGGAACGTCGCGATTGCGGGTGCGCGGGTCGGCATCACTTGCGCAGGAACACCTGGGTGCCATCCCACTCCGGCGGGGGCGGGTTGGCCTGGAACTGTTCGCAGCGGCGGATGTAGAGGGTGGCCAGGGTGCTTTCGGGAACATGTTCCAACAGACGCTGGCAGATTTCTTTCACCTCTTCCCAACGTTGCGCCTGATAGAGTCCAATCACCGGGGCCCAGATTTCCAGCTCCCGCATGCGCGCTTCGGGCACCTGCAACGCCTCCGGTCCATCGCGCAATCCCAGCAGTTCATGCAGCTCCACCGGTTCTTTGACCCCCTTGGGGAGCACCTTGTCCACCATGCGGGTGACGAACTCCGGTCCGATCTGTGTGAGGACGGCGTTGGTGATGAGAATTTGCGAGCCGTAGACCGTGTTCAGGGCCTCGATGCGGGCCGCCTGATTCACGGTGGCGCCCATGGCGGTGTAATCCATGCGGTCCGTGGAGCCGATGTTGCCCACCACCGCTTCGCCGGTGTGCAGACCGATGCGGGTGAACATCTCCTTCTGGCCGATCTGACGCCACTGTTTGTTCAGCTCCCGACTCGCCAGCGCGCATCCCAGGGCGGCGAGACAGGCGTGGGTGGCATGATTGTCCAGACGCGCCGGTGCGTTCCAGAAGGCCATGATCGAGTCGCCGATGTATTTGTCGATGGTGCCGTTGTTGTCGAAGATGGCGATGGTGAGGTGTTTGAGATATTCGGAGATCTTGTGGGTCAGATCCTCGGCGGACATGGTTTCCGACATCGAGGTGAAGCCGCTGACGTCGGTGAACATCAAGGTCAGGGTGCGACGATCGCCTCCCAGGCCGACCCCCTTGCCCGATTCGATCAGCTGGTGCACCAGGGCCTTGGGCACATACTGTCCGAAGGTGTTCAAGGCGCTCTTCATGGCTCCGATCGACTGGGTGAGCATTTTGATTTCGCTCACCGCCGAGGAGACCTCCACCGGACCGGTCAGTTGGAACCGGCGGATCCGTCCGGTTTCGGCCACCAGTTCGCGCAACGCCTTGCCGATGCGTACCGAGATGATCAGGATGATCGGCATGGCCAGGGCCAGGGCGATGGCGGCGAAGATCAGGCTGCGCTTGCCGGTTTCGGAAATCGGACCCAGGAATTCGCTTAACGGCACCGTGATGGCGATCTTGGTGTCTTTGGCGTATTTGTCCGGCACCGAGGTGATCTGGCCGATGTGTTTTTCGCCGTTGACCTCGAAGACCATGCCGTTTTCCCAGAAACCGTATTGATGGCGGAAAAACAGTTCGTTGACGATCGGATCGTGCAGATCGGCAACCCGTCCGAGCACCAGGATCGGATTGCCGTTTTTTTCGTCCGTCGCGACGCGCATCGACTTGGAGGCGTCCGGGTGGGCGGTCAGCTCCCCCTTGCCGTTGAAGAAGAGGAGTTGGCTGGATTCTGAAAATTTTTGTTGTTGCAAGAAGTGGGCGAAATGGCTCACGGTCATGTCCACCCCGAACACCCCGTCGATCTCGTCATCGCCTTGAAACCGTTGCGAGATGGTCACGCCCGGTTTTTTGCTGGAGCTGTAGACATACAGCTCCGACGCCTTGGCGCCCGTGGTCTCCAGGGCATTGATGTACCAGGGGCGTACCCGCGGGTCGAACTCGGTCTTCTCCAGGGGGTGAACGCCCAGGCTGAAGCCGTTTTTGTCCAGGAACACCCACCGTTTGCGCGGGATGTCCGGATCGTCGGCCAGAACGGTCATCACGCCGTATTGCGTCTCTTCGGGGGCATTCAGGGATTGCCGGAACTCGGCTTCCGGACCCAGATTGACCACATAGAAGAAGTCGCCGGTATCGTAACCGATATAGACCGCGAACACCTGGGGATTGTGGCTGAGGATCTGGCGCAGATAGTCCTGGCTGGGGTGGAGTTTGTCCAGGGCGGGCAACTCCTTGATCGGTCGAATGCTGGTCACGATGTCGGTCAGGGAGAAGATCGGATCATAGGCGCGCTGGAACCGTTCGATGATCTTTTGATTGACCTGTTCCAGCAAGGCCTGGGCTGCCGAGATGGCGGTTGCGGAGTTGGCAGAGTAGTTGTACCAGGTCAGGGCGCCGCACAACGTGCCCACCACCATCAGAAAGATGGAGAGCAGGTTGATGTGGAAGGGGATCCCTTTTTTGAACCAGTTCATGGAGCACCTTTATGAGGATGCGGGGGCGTCAGGGAGTGGGGTGGGAAAGCGCCTGGAGGGATTCACGGGCCTGTTTTTCCGCCTCCCCGGCGGTTGTGCGCGTATGAGCAAGCCATGCGCCGAGTAATTTCTCCTGGGCCTGCTTTTGGGCGTCGGGAACTTTTTTCGCGTTTTCCGGAAAAAGTTCCAACAGCTCCTTCTGGCTGGCCAACTCGAGCGAGATCGGGACCGCGCCCAGAGATTTGCGCGCCATGTCGAGTTTTTCACGGGCCAGGCTGATCTGACCGGCGCTTTGGATGTTCCAGGGAATCGAGAACCAGGGCGTGGTCAGGGTGGATTTTTCGGCGATCGCCTGGCGTGCCTGGTGGATCGCCTTGGTGGCGGCCTGGATCTCCGGCAATCCCTTGATCAGAATGGCATCGAAGAGGTGATTGATCAGGCCGTAACGCTCCTTGGAGAGCATGACATCGAACGGTTGGGCGTTCAGGAGATCGCTGTTGGTGAATGGGTTTGGATAGTTGTGTGGAGCCTGGGCGTAGACCGACGGATTGACCGGCAGGCGGCTGATCTCCGGGAGCAGCAGCAGTTTCTGCCCTTCCGGGGTGAGCAGGAAGTCGATGAACGCCTTGGCGGCCTTCGGATTGGCGCCGTTCTTGACCAGGGCGATGTTGGCGGGGACCAGCGAGGGGCGTTTGGGGGTGACGAAATCCACGGCGTGTCCCGCGGATTCGTTGGTCAGACCGTAAAAGTCGATCACCATCCCCGCGCCGGCGGTTCCGGCCACCACGGCATCCGGTACGTCGATGGAGTTTTTGGTGAATTGGCGCACATTGCCGGCCATTGCCTTGAGGAGCATCCAACCGTTGTCCCAACCGTAGTTTTGCAGAATCGATTCCACCGTCATGTGGGTGGTGCCCGAAAGGGCCGGCGTGCACATGGCCAACTGGCCGAAATAGGCCGGGCCGGTCAGATCCTCCCAATCCTTGGGGTTCGGGATTCCGTGCAGGCGGGTGAAATGGTTGTTCCACATGATGCCGTAGCTGGAGAGGGCGAAGCCGGTGAAGTGGGCATCGGCATCGTGCACCAACTGTCCGCCGACCTGTTTGGCCACGCCGGGGATGCTGGATTGATAGGGGATCAGCAGGTCGTCGTCGGAGAGGATTTCGAAGGCATCCTTGGCCGATGCCCAGAACAGATCGGGCGCCTTGCCTTCGGCGACCCCTTTTTGAACCGCCTTGATGCTGGCTTCGGTTTTATAGCGGACCATCTCGATCTTGAGATCCGGATGGTGTTTTTCGAAGGCTTGTTGGAAGGGGTCGGTGGTGAATTTGGGAAACGGGGTGATGATCCGCAGCTTTTCCGCGGCCATGAGGCGGGCGGGGAGAAGCCACGTCAGCAGGAGCGCCAGGAGGGATGTGATGCGGATCCAGCGCGGAATGTGAGGATTCATTCTCATGATGCTCTGCTTGGGGCAATAAGTAAAGATGATGAGGGTCGATCAGATTTTAAGATTCCGGGTACGTAACCAGTCGGTGAAAACCGGCAAGGCGTCATCCATGTCGAAATGGGCCAGGTGCGCTTGAACCTGGTCCAGCAGCGGATGCGTTTCAGACGGATCGAGAAGATCTCGCAATTTCTGAAGAACCCCCTCGGATTCAATATCGTTTTTTTGGATCATGAGCAAGAGTTTATAGGCAAGCGTAAGAATTTGTTCCTCACAAGAGACTTTTTCTGGCCCAACCGGCTGGGCGGACGGGTTCTGAGCGACGCGCAACCGGTCAATGGCGGTACCGATCGATTGGAAGGCGGCGTTGAGTTGTTCGAGCCAATGCAGGCGTGAGGGGGGGGCGATGGGGTTTTTGAGGGCGGCTTCCAGCCCCTTGGCGACCTCGTGCAGACGTATGGCGCCCAGATTGCCGGCTGTTCCCTTGAGGGTGTGCAGGCTGCGCGCCAACCCTTCGTCCGGGGTGTCGGTCAGCGCCGGGAAGTGAGCCTGGAGAGTTTGCACGATCGGGGCAAAGGTCTTCTCAAACTCTTCGAGGAGCAGCAACAATAAGGGTAGATCCCCATGCAGGCGTTCCATGATCGCCGGCATGTCGAAACCGGCCAGGTCGGGCCAACGCCCGGCGTCGTCCCTGCCGGCCAACGGCAGGGACGCAAGGGCGATCGCCGGCTTGCCGCGTCCCGGAATCCAGCGCATCAGGGTCGCGAACAGGGCGGGGCGATCGATGGGCTTGGTCAGATGGTCGTTCAATCCGGCTTGCAGGGATTTCTCCCGATCCCCGCTCATGGCATGGGCGGTCATGGCGATGATCGGCAAGGCCGCCAGCTCCGGACGTTCGCGCATGCGGCGCGTCGTCTCGTAGCCATCCATGTCCGGCATCTGGAGATCCATCAGCACCGCCGCATGTCGATTCGGATCCACCAGAGACAGCGCCTCCGCGCCGCTCGCGGCGCAATCGGCGGACAGACCGACCCCCTTGAGGATCTCCACGGCGATCAGGGTGTTGACATGGTTGTCTTCAACCAGCAGGATCCGGTTCCCGGTCAGATGGGCGCGGGCGACCTCGATGGCCCCGGACGAGGTTGGCCGGTCCTGGGAGGGGGTATGGGCGGGCAGTTGGATCACGGGTGCGGACACCGGGGGATAGGCACGCTCGAAACGACTCGCGGCGCTGCGTTCGCACTCGATGGAGAAGCGGAACGTGGTGCCCGAGCCGGCTTGACTCTCCACCTGGATCCGTCCGCCCATCAACTCCAGAAGCTTCTTGCTGATCGCCAGGCCCAGTCCGGTGCCACCGTAGCGGCGGGTGATCGACTCATCCGCCTGGGAGAAGGGTGAGAAGAGCTTTTCGCACTGCGCCCGTGACATGCCGATTCCCGTATCACGCACCGAAAAATGGAGTTCCAGACGATGCGCGTCGATGTCCCGTCCCCAGGCTTGCAGGTCGATGCCGCCCGATTCGGTGAACTTGATGGCATTGCCGATCAGGTTCATCAGGATCTGTTCGAGCCGCAGCGGATCGCCGAGCAGCGTGGTCTGGCACTCCGGGGCGATCTGCACGCGCAAGGTGAGTTTTTTTTCCGACAGGCGGGAGCGGAACAGTTCATGGAGATGGTCGAGCATCGGTTGAATCCGGAACGTCTCCCGCGACAGGTCCAGACGTCCGGCCTCGATTTTGGAATAGTCGAGAATGTCGTTGATGATCCGCAACAGCGAACGGGCCGCCTGCAAGGCGATGCGCAGATGCATCCGCGCCGTATCCGGGAGCCGCTCCCCTTCCAGAACCAGCTCGGTCAGACCGATGATGGCATTCATCGGGGTGCGGATCTCATGGCTCATGCTCGCCAGAAAGTTGCTTTTGGCCTGGCTGGCCTCGATGGCCACCTTTCTGGCCTGTTCGAGTTCGGCGGTCCGTTTTTCGACCTTTTTGTCCAGCGAGGCGTTCAGATCCTTGAGTTCGTTCCGCGAGGCGCGGATTTGCGCCACCATGCGCTCCAGGGCGTGGGAGAGGGTGAGAAGCTCATCCTGGCCGATGATGGGGATTTCGAGTCTCTCGTCACCCGAGCAGATGCGGTTGGCGGCCTGGGTTAGGGTGGTGATCGGGCGGGTGAACCGGGCGGAGAGTATGTAGGCGAGCAGCAGGCCGATCATCACGCAGAGGCTCGCCACCAGGAGTTGCGAGCGCAAATGGGCCGCGAGTCGCTGGCGCAGTTCCTCCAGGGAGAGCCCCAGAGCCAGCCATCCCAAGGGTTTGTTCGACTCCAGGGCGAGCACGCCGCCGATCCACAGGGTATCGGCATCGATGTGGATCGCGAGTCGATCCGAGAGCAGCAGGTTTTTCAGGAACGGATCCTTGGGGGGCAGGCCGAAGGAGCGGTTCTCTGGCGTGCCATCGACCAGGATCGATCCGGAAGGGTCCAGGAGCATGGTTTGCGCCACGTCGCGGTGTTTGCGCATGGCGGACAGATGGTGACGCAAGGTCTGGAGGTCGAGGCGGTAGAGCGGATCGAGAAGGGATTCGGAGAGGGTGGCGAACAGTTGCCGGGCCTCGATGCGATGGCGCTCGAGCATCTGGTCGCGGTGTTCGAGGATCGACAGGGAGGTCAGGGCCGCCGAGACCAGCAGGATGATCAGGGCGGTGAATCCGAGCAGTTTGAAGCGGATCCCGGACATCAGGGGATACCGAGGATCGAGAGGACCGCGGGACGGATCTGCTCCAACTGATGCAGGGTGTCCGCCGGCAGGGGATCGAAGCGGGTGGTGTTCTCGAAGGCTTTCAGAAGAGCCGCTCCCGCCGGAGTCTGATCCATGTCGATCAGGGCGTCGATCAGGGCGTCGCGGGTTTCCGAAGCGAGTCCGGGCCGGAAATTGACCACATGGCGTGGCAGCGAGGGGGTTTGATGGATCACCCGCAGCCGTTCCTGTTCGGAAGGGGGACGGGAGAGGAGTTCATCCCAGGCAATGGCGCCGGCGGCGATCTTGCCGAAGAGCACCCAGACGATGGTGTTTTCGTTGGCGTTGGTGAACTGATAGCCGATCTGTCCGGGTTTGGTCTGGGCCTTGAGTCGGGAGACGGGCACCAGGTCGAGTCCGGATTCGGTCAGGGCGATGCGCGGCAGCAGATAACCGCTGGTTGAGTTGGGATCCTTGAAGCCGATGATCTCCCCCTCCAGATCGGTCAAGGAGTGGATTTTGCTCTCGTGGCGCACGAAGATCAGGGATTCGTATTCCGGAATGTCGTGCTTCCAGCGTCGCAGGACCATCTCCGCGCCGCTCAGGCGGTTCACCCCCAGCGAGGAGAGGGGGCTGTCGATGTAGATGTCCACCTCGCCCAGCCTGATCATCTCCGCCATGTGCCGGATGTCGCGGGCCACGATCACCCGTCCTTCGTCGAGACGGGGGTAGCCGATGCGGGCTGCCAGGTATTGGGCAACCGGGGTGTATTGACGAATCTCCTTGACCGGTGTATTGCTGATGGTACCGATGGTCAACGAGGCGGCCAGGACGGGTTGGGTCAGGGTCGTCAGCAAGCAGACCAGGATCCCCAGAACTGGGAGAACCGGCCTGGATGACAGGCCATGCATGCGGATGGGTTCGAAAATCTCATGCGTTCGTGGTGACGGGGTGAGGAGGCAAACAGCCGGCTTGGCATGGCATGATGCATGCGTATCCTGGCACCGTCGTATCATCCACTCTGTAAAGACCGTCAAAAGGGGTGTCTCCCTGGATGCCGGTCCCTTGGAATCGAGTGCTCAATGGACCGTTTTGCTCGTCTGTTCACATTGCAGTTCCAACTGGGAGAACCGGCCAACCGGAATTCCCTCCCGATCCGGGAAGAGCAGTGGCGCGTCATCGATCGCACCATCGTGCTGTTCGGTCCTCCCGCCATCGTCAATCACACCTGGTCCCCAGGGATGATGGACCTGTTGTTCAACGGGGAGGAGGAGATCTGCGAGGCGTTGCTGGATTGATGCCAGCCGCCTCCGATCGGTTGCCGGTGTCATGCGCTCCTGGCTGGATGGAGACTTTGCGGTTTGTCTGATCATGTCGTGATCCACGCGCCTGAACGCGCCAAGGCCGGGATTCAGGCCGGGACGGACACTGCGCGCTGTAGTCGCGCCTGAACGCGGACACCTGGTTTGTTCGTTGCCCGTGCGCCACGCCTGGGCGGGGACACGGGCAGGGGACGAGCCCCCGGAGCCGGGATCACCAGCCGGGCATCGGCATGCCGCCCGCCTTCGGGTCACAGGTCACGCCCTGATAGTGTCGTTCCAGGCCGCGATAGTAATCCAGGCAATTTTGGCGCATGTAACCCGATTTCGGACACTGGTTCAACCCGTCCTCCACCATGCGTTTGCCCCAGGCGAGTCGTTCCAGACAGGCGCGACGCCACTGTCCGGCGGGTGAATTGTCTGGAGGGGTGGTGGATTTGGCCTGGGTGGAAGGGGCTGGAACCGCGCTGGGAGCTGGTGCCGCCACGGGAATCGGGGTCGTTGCCGCCGGAGCCGCCACGGGAGTCGGAGCCGCCACGGGAATCGGGGTCGTTGCCGCCGGAGCCGCCACGGGAGCCGGAGCCGCCACGGGAATCGGGGTCGTTGCCGCCGGAGCCGCCACGGGAATCGGGGTCGTTGCCGCCGGAGCCGCCACGGGAGCCGGAGCCGTCACGGGAATCGGGGTCGTTGCCGCCGGAGCCGCGCTGGGGGTGATTTCTTGTTTTTGGCTCATGGCCGTCACCTCCTGTCCGCTCGGTTCCTCGACCGGTGCCACGGTGAGGGAGGGAGTCTGCACGGGAGCCGGGGAGGTCGGAGCCGCGACGGCAGGAGCCGGGGAGGTCGGAGCCGCGACGGCAGGAGCCGGGGAGGTCGGAGCCGCGACGGCAGGAGCCGGGGAGGTCGGAGCCGGCGTGGGCGAGGGTTTGGCGGGCGCCGGTGTCTGGGCTGGCGGTTTGGCCAAGCCATCGGACACGGGCTTTTCCGCGAGGGTGGCCTGGAGACGGTTCTGGAGCGCGGCAAGGCGCGCTTTGCCGTCAGGCAGCATGGGCGAAAAGTGGTTGAACAGGAAGAAGAAACCGATACCGAATCCTATACCCAGGACAAACGGCGTGAATGTGCGGAAGATCCATTTGATAAATCTGAACAATGTTCTTCTCCTCGAATGGCGGGCCGATGATGGGTATCCCTTTGGACACAGCATAACGGATCCATCCGGATGCTTCAATGATATGCAAGCTAAAAAAAATATATCAAACTCCCTTTGCCGCGGTGCGAGAAAGAAATATTGTAGACTGACCCGATCCGGGAGACTCACGCTGGACAAGCGCACAGGGAACCATTTGCCCCATGGATCTCGCCAATCAGATTCAGGAACTGCTCGATCTTTCGCGACTGCATCTCGGGATGGATGCGACCGCCAAGGTCTCCGAGGCCGTGGACATGGCCTGTCGGTTTCATCAGGGACAGGTGCGCAAGCTCGATCGCGCCCCGTATGTCACCCATTGCATCCAGGTGGCCAAGAGCTGTCTGGAGTGGGGACTGACCGATCCCCAGGGGGTGTGCGCCGCGTTGCTGCACGACGCCCTCGAGGATGCCCCGCCGGCCCTGGAGGCCGAACGACACATCCGCGCCTTCGACCCGGTGATTCTCAACCTGGTCGAGGCGCTCTCCAAGATTCGCAACCTCCAGACCGGCAGCGGTGATCTCCCGGCCACCTACCGGCGCATTCTCATCGCCGCCTCCCAGGATCTGCGCGTCCTGCTGGTCAAGACCTTCGACGTGCTCCACAACTCCTCCTCCTTAGAGGTGCACGGGGTCACCAAGGCCAAGAACAAGGCCAGCCTGGCCCTGATCTACGTCGGCGTGACCCGCCGTCTGGGGATCATGGAGCTGGCCGACTCCCTGATCGAGCTGACCCTGCCGCATCTGATGCCGGTCCAGTACCGCCGCGCCGAAAAAACTCTGGAGGATCTGCGCGCCCGCGGCGCGGCAAGCATGCAGAAGCTCGCCCAGAACCTCGACGTGGTGGTGGGGACCGGTCTGGCCGAGGGGTTCGTGATCGAGCCGAAACGGATCTCCGATTTCTTTTATCTCACCGAAAAACCCGGCACCGGACGCCTGCTCCTGATCGGCTGGCCGGTCTTCCGGGTCCGGATGCTGGTCGAGGACGACGATACCGCCTGGCGCGTGCTGGGCAAGATGCATTCGCTTTTCGGTCCACTCCCGCGTCATGTGCGCGACTATCTCAACGCCCCCCGCGTCAACGGCTTCAAAGCCCTGACCACGCGCATCATCTGGGATGGCCATCCGCTCAACATCCACGTCGTGCGCAAGTGCGACGAAAAACCCAATCGTCTCGGCGTGCTCGCCAAGTGGGGCAGCAGCGGACCGGATCCGTCCCGCTACATGCGTCTGCTGGCCACCCTCGGGGATAGCGATCTGCGCATGTCCGAGGTGCATGCCCACGTCTTGCCGGACATGCTCGATGTCTATACCCCCAAGGGGGATCGCTTCACGTTTCCGGTCGATTCGGTGGTGGTGGATTTCGCCTACATGGTGCATACCGAACTCGGCGAACGGTGCATCGGCGCCAAGATCAACGGCATCCCCCGGCCACCGGAATACCCCATGTCCGATGGCGATGTGGTGCGCATCCTCACCGCCAAGAACGCCAAGCCGCAACGCGCCTGGCTCGAATACGTCAAGACCGCCCGCGCCCGCACCCTCATCAAACAGGCCCTGAAGAATCAGGAGGCCACGGTGCGCGGCATCAACCGCAATTCGGCCAGCGGCACCTTCCAGCTCACCTCCCTGACCGGCAAGGATATCCTTTGGTCCACCTGCTGTCTGGCCGTGCCCGGCATGCCGATCGTGGGCCGGCTCTCCGAGGATGGTCGCTGGATCGTCCATTCCGCCGACTGCATCAAGATCCAGGGCACCCAGTGGGAAAAGGGGCAGTGGGCCGTTCAGCCCGGCTCCGAGGCTCTGGTCATCACCTTCACCGTGCGACACCGCGCCGGCGCCCTGCTGGAGGTGCTGGAACTCCTGGCCAAGATGGGCATCAACGGTCAGACCATCCAGGGCAAGGGGCGGACCGCCGACATCTATGTGATCAGCATGGAGATGGATGGCAAGAAACCGGTGGTGTTGGGCAAGGTGCTCCACGAACTGCTGCGCGTCGATGCCGTTCAAGAGATCTTGAGCTATGGTTGGCGTCAACCGTATGATACCGGTTCATCCCACTCTTCCACGCGCTCCGACGATTGAACCTCCAGCGGATGAGAGACGACATGAAGATCCTGATTGCCGACGACGAGGCGCACAACCGCCTGTTGATGGAAAAGATCCTCTCCCCGCACGGACAGTGCGATCTGGTGGTCAACGGCAAGGAGGCCCTCGAGGCCTGCGAGATGGCCCTGTTCGATGGCGATCCTTACGATCTGGTCTGTCTGGACATCATGATGCCGGAGATGGATGGTCAGGAGGCGCTGCGGCGCATCCGCGAGCTGGAGCGGGAACAGAATTCCGTGGATGGCGAGGAGATGGTCATCTTCATGGTGAGCGCCCTGAACACCGAGGAGCAGGTGGTGCAGGCCTTTTTCCGTGGCGGCTGCACCGACTATCTGGGCAAGCCGGTGACTCGCGACAAGGTGCTTGAAAAAATGCGCCAGTACAACCTGATCGCCGAATGATCCTCGCCCGGGAGCGCCTGAAGGGCGGTGTCCACGGTCGGAGGGGCGTTCCGGGCGCGGAAACCGCGCGTTGCCGTTCCCGGATCGGGGGACGTCTTGCTCTCCGGGGCCTTCCGTGTCCGAAAAACTCGCTGGTCATCGATAATCCATGGAAAAACCCCGTCTGCTGATCGTCGATGACGTGCTCACCAACGTCAAGGTGCTCGCCGAGACCTTGCGTGGCGAATACACGGTGTCGGTGGCCAGCACGGGACGGCGTGCGCTGGAGTTGGCCGGTCAGGAGCCGCGTCCGGAGTTGATCCTTCTGGATGTGATGATGCCGGAGATGGATGGCTACGAGGTGTGCGTGCGCCTCAAGTCCCAGCCCGCCACCCGCGACATTCCGGTGATCTTCGTTTCCGCCAAGATGGATGCCGCCGACGAAGCGCGGGGTTTCTCCCTGGGCGCGGTGGATTACATCGTCAAGCCGTTCAGCAAAAGCGTGGTCCTGGCGCGGGTGCGCAGTCAGCTCGATCTCAAACGGCATCAGGATTCGATGCTCGGCATGATGGCCGATCTGCAACGGGCCAGGGATGCCGCCGAGGCGGCCAATCGCGCCAAGAGCGACTTTCTGGCCAACATGAGCCATGAGATCCGTACCCCGATGAACTCCATCATCGGCATGACCGAATTGGTGCTGGAAACCGAGGAGGATCCCACCCGGCGCAAATATCTGAGCACGGCCTTGACCTCGGCCCGTGGTCTGTTGCGGCTGATCAACAACATTCTGGATCTCTCCAAGGTGGAGAGTGGTCAGTTGCACCTGGAGTCCGTGGTGTTCGATCTGCGCCAGGTGGTCGAGGAGTCGCTGGAGTCCATCGCCATCCTGGCGCGGGCCAAGTCCTTGGAGTTGACCTGGCAGGTGGATCCGACCCTGCCGAACTGTCACATCGGCGACCCCACCCGGTTGCGCCAGGTATTGATGAATTTATTGGGCAACTCCGTGAAGTTCACCGACCTGGGCCGGATCGGGATCCAGGTCGATGGGGTGTCGGACGGGGTACGATTCGCGGTGCGGGATTCGGGCATCGGCATCCCGGAGGAGCGGCAGGCACGCATCTTCGACCGTTTCACCCAGGGTGATCCCTCGGCGACGCGCAAGTACGGGGGAACCGGACTCGGCACCACCATCGCCAAGGAGATCGTCGATCGGATGGGTGGGCGGATCTGGGTGGAGAGCACGCCCGGAGAGGGGAGCTGTTTTTATTTCGTGTTGCCGATCGAGCGCGCTCCTGGCGTGCCGTGGTGTCGGGAGCGCCGTTCGGGGCGGCGTCGTGGACCCCACAAGGTGCCGATGCGGGTGCCGTTGAACGTGCTGCTGGTCGAGGATGTGGAGGCCAACCGCATCCTGGCCATCACCCGACTCGAACAGCGCGGTCATCGGGTCACCGTGGCCCATGACGGCGTGGAGGCCTTGGAGGCCCATGCCGGTCACCGCTTCGATCTGATCCTGATGGATCTGCAGATGCCGCGCATGGACGGTTTGACCGCCACCCGCGCCATCCGGGCGCGGGAGGAGGAGGCCGGAATGGCCGAACATCTGCCGATCATCGCCCTGACCGCCCATTCGATGGCCGAGGATCGCGACGCCTGCCTGGCCGTGGGCATGGACGAATACGTCTCCAAGCCCATCGATTTCTCCCGGCTGTTCGAGGTGATGGCGCGCATTTTTCCCGCCAGCCCCACCCTGGTCGCGGATTTGTCGGTTTCGGACCGCGAAACCATGCTCAAGGCCTCCGGCCTGCCGGAGTTGATCGGGGTGGATCTGATGGCCGGTTTGGGCATCTGGCGGGATGCGACCAAGTACCGGCGCGCCCTGCTCGGTTTCGTCGGGCGGCATGCCGGGGATGGGGCGCGCATCCGTCAAGCGGTGGAACGGGGCGATCACCGGTTGGCCGAGGTGCTGACCCATGCCTTGAAGGGGGCGGCGGGCTCGTTGGCCGCCACCGAACTCGAGGAGGCGACCCTGGCCCTCGATGGGGGGTTGCGTACCGGCGCCCGCCATCTGGATGCCCTGGTGTCCGGTGTCGAGGGGACGTTGGCCAGGGTGGTGGTCGGGTGTCGTGCCCTGACCGAATCGGGCCAGAGGGCGGAAGAGGAGGTGGGAACCACGCTGGAACCCGGTCCCGCAGATGCCGGACGGGTGGAGATGTTGCGTCGCATCGATGCGGCGTTGGATCGTGGCGACGCGTTGCGGGCCGAGGGGTTCATGCCTGTTCTGATGGCCTGGCTGGGGGGGAGCCGTTTCGAGGAGGTGGCACGCGCGGTGGCCGTTCAGGTGGAGGAGATTGATTGCGTTCGGGCTCGGGAGATCCTGCTGGGCCTGATGCACGATTTGGGAATCGGAGAGCATGGAGACTGAGAAGAGTCGCTTCAAGATTTTGGTCGTGGATGACGAGCCGACCAATCTCAAGCTGTTGCGCGAGGTGTTGCGTCACGAGCATGATCTGATCTTCGCGCGTAACGCCGCCGAGATGTTGCGCTTTGTCGAGGACGGTCCGGATCTGATCCTGCTGGACATCATGATGCCGGACATGGATGGCTATACCGCCTGTGCCCGTTTGAAGGACAATCCGGCGACACGGGAGATCCCGGTGATTTTCGTGACCGCCCGCGGCGAGATCGAGGATGAAGTGCGCGGCCTGGAGGTGGGCGCGGTCGATTATCTGACCAAGCCGATCCAGGGCGGGATCGTGCGGGCGCGGGTGCGGATCCATCTTCAGTTGCGCGAGGCCCGGCGGATCATCGAACGGCAGAACGAGGAGTTGCGCACCGCGGCCCGGTTGCGGGATGATGTGGATCACATCGTTCGTCACGACCTGAAGGCCCCGTTGAACGCGATCATCGGCATGCCCGGCGCGTTGATCGCCGACTGGGGTTTGACCGGGGAGCGGGCGGCGGCCTTGCAGGTGATCGAGGATGCCGGTTTTCGCATGCTCGAGATGATCAACCGGTCGCTGGATCTCTACAAGATGGAGCGTGGCTGTTACGAACTCAAGGCGCAGCCGGTGGATCTGGTGAAGGTGCTGCGGCGGATCCTGTCGGAGATGCATCGATTGATGCTCGCCAAGGGGTTGGGGGTGCGGATCGTCTCCCAGGGGCGGGCGCTGGCGGGCGGGGATTCGTTTCTGGTGGCCGGCGAGGAGTTGTTGTGCCACTCCATGCTCGCCAATCTGATCAAGAACGGTCTGGAGGCCTCGCCCAGGGATGCGGTTCTGGAGGTGGGGCTGGAGCGGGAGGGCGGGGAGGCGGTGGTTCGGGTGTGCAATGCCGGTGCCGTGCCCGAGGAGATCCGCGAGCGTTTCTTCGAGAAGTTCGTCACCTCCGGCAAGCGTCAGGGGGTGGGTCTGGGAACCTATTCGGCCCGACTGATCGCCACCACCCTGGGAGGCTCGATGTTTCTGGACACCTCCCGCGCGGGCGAAACCATCCTCGAGATCCGTCTGCCGGCGGGGTGAGGCCGTCAAAGGAGGGTGTGCGCTGGTGCCTGGGGTGCGGTTCGGCTCATGGATCCGGTCGGGGGCGAGCGGGGCCCCGGGTCCGGTCCGTGTCGTGGTGAGGCCATGCCGGGATCACTCCCGGAAGGCGGCGAGGGAGTCCTGGAGTCGGGCGTAGAGTTCGCGGGTCCAGGGGATGTGATCCTGGGCGCGGATCTCCTTGTCGCGACGCAGATCATACGGGGCGACGATCACCTGGACGTTCTCCATGCCGGCCCAGGCGGTGAGCACGAACAACTCCTCGATGGCCCGGTCCCCGAGGGCGATGCAGCCCACCGATTCGCTGTCCCCGTGAATGAAGATATCTCCGCCGAGCTGTCCGCGGCGCTCCAGATCGGCCATGGCGCGATCGAAGGCGTTCGGATAGTCGAGTTTCATCGACAGATGATAGGCGCTGTTGGGATTCAGGAAGGTGATCCGATAGACCCCTTCCGGGATCTGTTTGTCCCCCTGGCGTCGCTTGGGGCCCAGATCCCCGCTGAAGGCGGTGAAGGGGTAGTGTTTGATGAGCTTCATCGGTCCATCCCCGTCCGCGCCCCACAGTTCCAGACGCCGCTCTTTCTTGAAACCCAGCAGGGCCAGGCGCGAGGAGGGGTAGGGGAGTCCGGCCAGCTTGAAATCCCGCATCAACCGCGTGCGCACCGATTCGTCGTAGCGCTCCACCACCTGTTGCACCTTGGGGGGATTCCTGTCCAGGGCCAGCTCCCGGTTCATGGCGCGCCGGGCGTTGCGGGTCTCCACGGGCAGATTTTCGTCGCGCTCGAAGGTGACGTCGTAATATTGGCCCCCGCTCCGCTTGGGCTGGCTGAGATTGACGCACCCGGAGAGGCCCAGGGCGAGGGCGAGCAGCAGCGGGAGGGCGTGGGTGGGTTTCAAGATTCGTTGGATGGGCATGGTCATGTTGGGTACGCTCCATTCGTGGAGAAAGGGGCGCATCGTCAATCGATGGCCCGGCTCAGACGAATGTGGAGCATTAAAGCAATAAACATACCATTTGTCGGTATGAACCTGGAAAATGGATGGCATCGGGTGCGCGGGAGATGGGATTCCGCGCGCGCTCCCCGGCGCGTCGGCAGTCAATGGGGCATGGGTTTCCAGCCTGGATGGTCGAAATGACGACCATAGAGATCCAGGGCGCGCACGATGATCGCCGCTCCCGAGGATTGACCCTGCTTGGCCTCGAGAACCTCGCTGCCGTGCAGAACCTCCACGAGGATCCGATGCAGTTGCAGATCCGCCTCGGGCTTGAGCTTGCAGTTGCGGGTGATATGATTCAGATGGGCGCGCATCTTCTTGGCCAGGGTGGTGTAGTTCTTGGCCGTGTAGGTGCCCGCGTGGATGCGTGGCAAGGCATCGCGCATTTCGCGCTGAATCGCCTCCATGCCCTTGCGCAACGGCGCGTCGGTCGGCCAGGGCTTGCCGTTGTTGAGCGAGACGCCGGCCTCGTTTTTTTGATTGGCCTGATGTTCGCCGTGATCGACCGCCGTCCACCCGGGCGCGGCGATGGTCAGGAGAAACAGGGCCAGTATGGTGCGGGTCAACCCGTGTGCGCGCGACATGTTTGCATGAACCTCGTCTGTTGCGGATGTGGCTCCATCGAGGACAAGAATCCCTTAACACGGAACCATAGAGGATATCCGCAATCCATGCAATCGACGACAAACGCTTCAGGCCAGACAAAGCGATTTTATACCCCCTGATGTTTTCTTTAATCGATTCCTGCGCTGGAGAGTGGCCGATCCCGAGTGCTGGATGGGGTGATCGCATGGTTTGCCAGAGAGAGCAGGATCGGGTATCATCCGGCGCTGAACCATTCCCACTTCGATCCACTGCAAGGAGATTGACGATGAAGAGAGTCGCGCGGGGCTGGATGGCCCTGTTGTTCGGGGTGAGCCTGTCGGGATTCGGCGCGGCGTGGGCGGCGCAACCGGCGGGTGAGGTGGGCGGCGAGGGTCGCCTGAACAAGGTCGATGCCGCCAAACGGGTGGTGAACATCGATCACGGTCCGATCGAGGCCCTGAAATGGCCAGCCATGACCATGGACTTCCAGGTGCTGCCGAACGTGGATCTCAAGACGCTCAAAACCGGCAAGCCGGTCAAGTTCACCCTCAAACAGCAGTCGGACAAGAGCTACCGCATCCACGGCATCACGCAGACGCCGTAGTGTCCGTTATCTTGCAAAACGTCCTGTTTGGCGGGGCCTGTTGTGCAAGATGCGAGCGTCGTTTCCAAACTTAGCATGATGGGGGGAGCCCCCTCACCCCCCAACCGTGGACCTCCCTTACGGGAGTTCCACGGTAAACTTGGGAAACGACGCTCGCGAAGGCTGCGCGCGGCGCCTTTTTCGCAAAAAACGCGAAAAAGGCTTCTTTGAGAAGAGCGCGCTAAAAGCCAAAGATAAAAGAAGAGAAGATTCCAAAGAATAAAGAAAAAAATCAAAACAAAACCCTGGGAGAAGACTCTCCCGGACGCTTTCTTTTTTTTAACAGTCCAAGCGATCCCTGGATGGGTCGCGGTTCAGAACTCCGAACTCCCCTTGGGCCGCCAGTTCCGCGCCAACTCCTGGGCGCGGGTCAGTTCCTGGGGTGACATGATTCTGGCGAGCGACTCCCGTTCCCGCGTGGCCTGCTCGTCCCCCTGGGCTGCGGCCAGGTTCAACCATTTGTGCGCTTCCACGCTGTCCTGGCCCACCCCGTGCCCGTAGCGGAACAGCATGCCGAGATGGAACTGGGCGGCCACGAACCCTTGTTCCGCAGCCTGGCGGAACCACTTCTCCGCTTCCAGATAGTCCTGCCGCACACCGTTGCCGTTTTTGTGCAACACGCCGAGATTGTTCTTGCCCACGGCACTGCCGGCCTCGGCGGCCCGTTGATACCAGCGCATCGCCTCCTCGACCGAACGGGATACCCCCTGTCCGCTCTCGTAAAGCACGCCCAGATTGTTCTGTGCGTCGATATCCCCCTGTTCCGCCGCCTTGCGATACCACCTGGCCGCCTCGGCGAAATCCTGGGGTACCCCCTGTCCCTTTTTGTAGATCAACGCCAGCGCATGCTGGGACTTGACCATCCCGTGTTCGGCGGCATCGCGCAACCACTGCTCGGCCAGACGCGGCTCCGAGGCGAGGGCCTGCCCCTGTTCGTACATCAGTCCCAGGTTCTGGCGGGCGATCAGATTGCCCTGTTCGGCGGCCTTGCGAAACCATTGGGCCGCCTCGCGCACATCCCTGGGCACCCCCTGGCCCTCGTAGTACATCAGGCCCAGATTGTTCTGCGCCTCGGTGTCCCCCCTGGTGGCGGCCTGGAGATAGCGCTCCCGCAAGGTGTCCGGATCCTCACAGAGGGCCGCGACCGGCCAGAACAACAGCGCGCCGGCCCACACAAGGGTCGAAAGGGTGCGGTTGGTTGCTTTCATGGGGCGATCTCCAGGCTCAGGCGATCCTCGGCCAGTCCCAACTCCCCCGAGAACTGGGCGCGACACTGATCCAGAAACAGGGAGTCCGGTCCGTCGATGGGATAGAAATGGGTCAACAGCAGCCGTCGGACTCTGGCCATGGCCGCCAGCTTGCCGCACAGTCCGGGGGTGAGATGACCCTCCACCTTGTCGTCGTCCAGGGTGGAGCACTCCAGGAGCGCCAGATCGGCTCCGGTCAGAAATTCCGCCAGCCCGTCATCCCAATCGGTATCCCCGGAAAAGACGATGGCGCGGCCCTGATGCTCGAAACGGTAGGCGCGGCTCGCGAAACGGTCGGAGTGCGGAGTGGGGTGGCTCAGGATGGTCAGACCGCTCATGTTCCAGGCCAGGGGGGCATCCTGGACCAGAAACGGGAATCGGGTCGGGGGCGCGGCCACCGGCGCGATGATGCGGTTGAAAAAATCGGTGAAACCCGGCGGACCGTGCAGGGTGAAGGGTTTCTCCCGCGTCAGGCCGGGCAGGCGCATGGCGTGGACCATCGGGGTCAGATCGCCGATGTGGTCGGCATGCACATGGGTGATGAAAACCCCGTCCAGATCGCGGAAACTCGCGCCGATCCGTTCGAGTTGCAACAGGGTGCCGCTGCCGCAATCGATCAGGTATTGGCGGTCGTCCACGCCGAGCCAATAGGCCGGAGAGCCGCGTCGCAGCGAAGGGACACCGGTACCGCTGCCGAGAACGATGACCTTCATGGCGAGATCTTTGAGCTAGAAGATGTGGCCGTAGGGGGTGTGCACCAGGGCGCGTACCACCGCGCACCAGCCCTTGCCGATGTTGATCGGATTGTATCCGCCACCGCCCACCGCCAGCACCCGGCCATGGCCGAGATCCTCGGCCAGACGCACCAGGCGGGAGGCGACCTGTCCGTGCAGGTTGGGGGAGAGACGCAGATGGGCCAGGGGATCCCCGGCGATGGAGTCCGCGCCGCACTGGAGGATCACGAACTCCGGACGCCCCTCTTCCAGGAAACGGAGCGCCTGGGTCCAGCGCTGCATGAAGTGGACATCGCCGGAGCCGGGAGGCATGGGGATGTTGAGCTTGGTGTTTTCCGCCTCGCCCTTGCCGATCTCGGAGGCTTCGCCGGTGCCGGGATAGAGGTAGCGGCCATCTTCGTGGAAATCCAGAAAACGGACATGCGGATCGGATTCGAAGGCGTAGAACACCCCGTCACCATGATGGGCGTCGATATCGACGTAGGCGATGCGCTGGATGTCGTACTCCTCGCGCAGGGCGTGGATCACCACGCCGATGTCGTTGAAGACGCAGAACCCTCCCGCCCGTTCGCGGCGGGCATGGTGGAGTCCGGCAATCGGCACGAAGGCCCGACTGCACGCGCCGGCCATGATCTGACGCATGGCGTCGAGGACGGAACCTACCACATACGAGGAGGCTTCATAGACCCCTGGAAAGGCTGGGGTGTCGCCGTAATCCAGATACCCCTCGCCGGTTTCGGACTGACGTTGCACCCGTTCGACATACTCCGGGGTGTGAAAACGGGTCAGTTCCTCGACCGTGGCCGGGAAGGGGTGGGCCACCTCCACCTGACGATCCAAGCCCTGAATTTGGGCTTCGTCCCAGAATGCCTGCATTCGATGGGTGCCGAAGGGGTGTTCATCCGGAAAACCGTACGCGGCGATCTCGGGACCGATGGTGACGCGGACGATCTGGCGGGGCGCGTAGTCGGACATGGCGGAACATCCCTTCGGGATTGATGCAATGGGTCGATCCGGTTGACTCAACGGGTGATCACGACCTTCTGGTAGAGTCCGCCGAAAAAGGTTTCTTTGTGGAGCGACGCGGGCGTCAGACCTTCGGGCAGCCAGGCGGTGATCTCCTGGTTCCAGGTATCCAGGGCGAACGGTTCCAGGGTCTTTAGGATGGGAATCATGATGTACCGGAACGGATTGGTCCAGGCCGGACGATGATAATCGACAAAAATCACCCGTCCACCTGGTTTGACCACCCGCAGGGCCTCGGCGATGGTCTGTTCGCGGATGCCGGCGGGCTGTTCGTGGAGCAGAAAAAAGAGCAGAACCTGATCGAACTGCCCATCCTCGAAGGAGAGTCGGGTGGAGTCCTGATGGTGCAGACAGACGTTGGGGCGTCGTCCCAGTTTGGATTGGAGATTTTTCAGTTGCACCGGGGCGATGTCGATGACGTGCAGTCGGGCTCCGGGGGCCAGTCGGTCGGCAAGCCTGGGGGTGAGATTGCCGTAGACGCAGGCAACCTGCAGGATTTCGCCGGAGATCGGGATGCCCATTTCCGCCAGGGCGGCGTCGCGCAGACGGGAAAAATTGCCCCACAGAATGGCGTTGACCAGCCATTGCCGTTCGAAGAAGCGTACCCCGGAGGGGTGGATGTAGGCCCACCAGTAGGTTTGCTGCAGATAATCCGGAATGGCCAGATCGGGGGAGATGATCGAGGTGGAGCGTTGGGGCGAAGCGGCACGGCTGTCCATTCGGGGAATGGAGGCGCATGGTGCCACCATGGCCGGGGATTTTTTCATGGGTGTTCCATTGAGTTGGAGAGAACAACGACTGGCACCGTGTGGAAGAGGTTAACCAGCAGTTAAGGTCCTTGTCAATGCAACGTGCCGACCGGATTGGGGCGGAAATGGGGGGAATTCATAGTAATTCATTGTTTCTTAATATAAAGTCGATACAGTCCGAAGTGCTGATTTTCGGCCTCGAAGTCAACGATCCGCTCCAGATCGTACCGTTGGCGCACCAGGTGGCAGTAGCGGTTCTGGGTGGGTTCCGGAACCTGGCACCAGAAATTGTCGTGGAAATAGATCCCACCCCGATGTCGGGCAAAGAGGATCCGGTTGACGTAATCGGGCTGGTGATCGATCAGGAAGAGCTGTCCGGCCTGTTTGCCCCAGATCTGGAACAGGTTGGGGTTGTGGGTGAGGACGAAGGCGTCGTCCGGGAGTCGGTTGGCCATCTGGCGGGCGAAGGTCACGTCGGCGCGGGCGGCGCTCGCCTCGAAGGTGGTGGCGCGGGCGTGGGGCAGAAAGGGGAGATGGGCGGTGACGAGCAGGGTGACGAGCAGGGTGGTGGCGGTGGTTGGGTCGATGGCGAACCGTTGACGGAGTTGTTCAAGGCACCATTCGGCCCCGAAGCCGGCCAGCAGCGCCAGCGGCAGGGCGGAGAGCAGGGAGAAGCGGATGTCGGCGCCGTAGCCGTAGCTGCCGGCGTAAAAAAAGAGGAACACCCCCCAGAACAACAGAAACCAGACGAGGAGCAGCAGGCGGTGCCAGGCGGGGATCCGCGTTGCGAACAGGCCGGTCAGGGCCAGGAGCGTGACCGGCAGGGGGAAGAGTCGGTTGTCCAGGTAGTGGAGGCCGTTGCCGGCCAGGTTGGACAGGAAGTTCTGGAAGCCAAGCGTCTGTCCGGAGCTGCCCCACGGGTGGTTGCGGAACAGATCGAGATGGAGGGCGTGGGGCAGGGTGAGGAGCGCGAGCAGGAGAAGGGCGAGCAGGAAGGCGCGCGGTTGTCGGGCGATGGGGCGTCCGAGGGGAATCAGGAGCAGGGGGGCGAGCAGCAGGGATTCGGGTCGGAAGGTGACGGCCAGGGCGGTCGCGGCGGTGACCAGGAGCCAGGTGGTGGGGGCTGGTCTGGCGCGGGTGATCAGGGCGGCGCCCGCGGCCAGCGCCACGAACAGGGCGGCGGCGGGTTCTGCGGCGGTGGTGTTGAACCAGTGGAGATTCTGGGGATTGAGGATCACTACCAGGCCGGCGGCCAGACCGGCGCGCCAGTTTCCGCCCAGGGCCAGGATCAGCAGCAGCGCACCTGCGGCCATGCCGCCGAGGAGCGTGTTGTTGAGATGAAAGGCGGCCCGCTCCGACACCCCGACCAGCCGGAAGAGCAGGCTGGTCAGAAACGGGTAGCCGTTGGGTTGCTTGTTGTACTCCGGATGGTCGCAGCGGAACTGGCCATGCTCCGTGCCGCCGGCGTTGCAGAGTTGCGCCCGGTCGAGCAGGGCCAGATTCTGGCCGATGTTCAGATAGATGGTCTCGTCGTAGAAGATCCGATGGGTCTGCGGGGCGATGGTGGCGGTGGCCAGGGTGCCGCCGATGAACAGCAGCGGGAGCAGCAGCGGAGTCCGGCCCGGTAGACGGGTCTGGATGGGACCGACGAGGGATCGGACGATCAGAATCGATCCGATGGCCAGCAGCAGCGCCGTGGCGGCGAGGAAAGAGCCGTTCCAGCGTATCAGCCAGTCGATCCGTTCCGACTCCGGCCAACCGCGCAGAAAGACGAACAGCGCGACCACGCCAGGCAGTCCGGTCAGCCAGAGCGCGTCAAGGGGGTGCGGGTGAAGCTTGGGCATGGTCAAGGGCGTTCAAATAGGCCGTTTCCAGATCGAGACCGCCGAACCGTTCCAGACAGGCGCGCGGCGTGCCGGTGAAGAGGGTGGTTCCGCCGTGCAGAATGGCCAGGGCGTCGCACAGTTTTTCGACATCGGCCAGTTGATGGGTGGTGAAGAACAGGGTCACGCCTTGCACGCGGGCGGCGCGCCAGTGGGATTCAAGCAAGGCGCGTGCCTTGGGATCGATCCCGGAGAAGGGTTCGTCGAGAATCCAGAGCGGTTTGTGGCTCAGCAGAATGGTCGCCAGGCCCAGCTTCTGGGTCATCCCCTTGGACAGGGCGCGGATGGGCGTGCCGAGAATGGCCGGGTCCAGGTCGAGCCCCTCCAGGGTCGCGCGCGTCGAGGCAGGGTCGTCCGGGGCGCCGTGCAGCCGCATGAACCAGCTCAAGAACTCCCCGACCCGCAAGGCGTCGGGTGGCGAGAACCGTTCCGGCAGATAGGCGACGCTCCGGCGCGCCGCTGGCAGACGGCTCGATACCCCGCGAAGGCGGATCTCTCCGGCGTCCGGGGGGGCCAGATCGAGGATCGCCTTGATCAGGGTGCTCTTGCCCGCGCCATTGCCGCCGATCAGGGCGAAGATTTTCCCTTCCGGCACGGCCAGGGTGAGACCATCCAGCACCGGAGTGGCCGAGAACCGCTTGCGGACCGCGTGGATGTCGATGGCGTGGCTGGTCACGGGGGCGACGGTTTCGTCAGGGGGTGGAAAAGGGGACGTGGGGTATCTTCCGTCATGACCCTTCTGGTCGGCAAGCAAAATCGTGCGTGTTCCCACTGGTCTCGGACCGATCCGTCATTTATGATTATCAACACAATGCAAGCAGGATCAGTCGGGTTGACCGCGACGGCGCCCGTCGAACCTTTCGTGCTGTTCCACCGCCAGTCAGGACGGCCTCAACGGGCCGCAAGGAGAACGGATCATGGCCAATGCGCTGGGTAAGATCGGAACCATGTTGAAGAACATGCTGCTCGGGCGCAAGCGCGTGGCCCATCACATGCAGGCCGGAGAGCGCTATCGGCTCGAAAACGGCAAACGACCGGGGGTCACCACCACCAAGGGGGGGCTGCAATGGGAGGTGCTCCGCGAGGGGAGTGGCGCCAGGCCGGGCTTCTCCAGCCGTGTCACGGTCCATTATCGCGGTTCGCTGGTCAACGGCGTGGAGTTCGACAGCTCTTACGGACGTGGACAACCGTTCACCACCGGTCTGCTCGATGTGATCTCCGGCTGGCGCGAGGGGTTGCAGTTGATGACCGAAGGGAGCATCTACCGCTTCGTGATCCCGCCGGAACAGGCCTATGGCGGCACCGGCGCCGGTCTGTTGATCGCCGGTGGCTCGACGCTGATCTTCGAGGTTGAGTTGATCAGGGTGGAACAGGCGTAACCTCCGTCGCTCCGGGCAACGCGGCCAGTTCCAGAGCCAAAGCCTGTTTTTTCATCGCCTGTTTCTTCGGTGCGGGGTGAATGGACCGGACTCCCTGGGTCGTGGAGTCTGGAATGAAAATTGCATTCCATATCAAGGCAAGGGCCAGGTGGATCCGCTTCGTGGCGTTTTTTGTCATGGCCCCGCCTTGGGGCACGCAGGGCGCAAGCGTTCCCCATGTTACCGTGGAACACCCGAAGGGAGGTCCACGGTCGGGCATGCAAGTTACTTGGTTTCAACACTCTTTTATCGAAGTCCGGACGCGTGTCCAAAGGGGAGGAACTCGCATGGAAGGGATCTTGGGCGTGGTGCTGGCCGGCGGACTGTCCAAACGCATGGGCGGGCAGGAGAAAGCTTTCTTGCCGTTTGGTGGACAGACGTTGCTGCAACGCACGCTGGTACGTCTGGAACCGCAGGTCGATACCCTGTGCATCAGCGCCAATGGCGATCCGGCCCGTTTCGCCGCCCTGGGTCTGTCGGTGATCGGCGACTCCCGCCCGAATCATCCCGGTCCCATGGCCGGCATCGAGTCGGTGTTTCTGGCCAGCGACGCCTCCTGGGTGCTCTCGGTGCCGGTGGATCTCCCGTTCCTGCCCCTTGATCTGGTCCAACGCCTGAGCGAGGCCGCTTCGATCGGCGGTGCCAGACCGGTCATGGCCACCTCCCTGGGACGGGTCCATCCGGTGGTCTGCCTCTGGCCACGCACCGCCCTGCCTGCCATACGCGCCGCCCTCGACGCCGATGAACGCCGTCTTCTCGACTGGTTCGCCACCCATGCCCACCATCAGGTGGATTTCTCCCCTGCGGATCCGAACACCCAACCCGATCCGTTCCTCAATCTCAACGACCCGGTGGCGTTGGAGAGGGCCGAACGGTGGCTCGTTCCATCGGCTCGCGGAGAGGCGGGGTGACCCGAGATCCAAAAAATCGGATGTCGTTCCGGCTCGTGCTTCTGGTGACCGTCTTGACCCTGATCGGCGTGTCCGGCATCCGCTGGCAGCAGACGAGTCAGAACGAACAACGCACGGCAGAGATCATCGCGGCCATCGAAGGGTCGCTCGCCAGCTCCATGGAGCGACAGACCGAGATCCTGCGTGCCGCCACGCTCGGCATTCAACGGATCGACTCGATCAAAAGCGCTTATCTGGCCCGGGATCGCGACGATCTCCTGCGCCTGAGCGCGCCGATCTTCGCCGAGTTGCGCGTCGGTTCCGGCATCACCCATTTCTATTTCCATACCCCGGATCGCATCAGCTTCCTGCGGGTCCATACACCCGATCACCACGGGGACCGCATCGACCGCGCCCTGTTCAAGCGGGTGGTCGAGAGCGGACAAGCCGCCTCGGGTCTCGAGGCCGGTCCGATGGGTACCCTGGCCATGCGGCTGATCTCCCCCTGGCGGGATGAGGGGGGGGTGATTGGTTATCTGGAGCTGGGCATGGATATCGATCCGCCGCTGGAGGTGGTGCGCGGCGCCTTTCCGGTGACCTTGCATCTGTTCATGGTCAAAATGGATCCGCCGCGCAACGCCGATGCCGATTGGAACGCCGGACTCTTCTTGAAGGAGTGGCGGAACTACTCCGAAAAGCTGTTTCTCCATCACCACTCCCCACCCCCCGCGGAGTGGCTGCTCCGGCTGGAAGCGCAGTTCCTCACCCCCGGCAAGCGCGTTTGGTTTGAGATCTCCCCCAACGACGACCATTTCAACCTTGCCCGCCTGCCGTTGCGCAACATCGATGGCGAGGAGATCGCCTTTCTGTTGGTGGCGTGGGAGATCACCGACGCCATGCATCGTACCCAAAGGTTGATCTTTGCCGGGATTCTGGCAGGGGTGCTGGGCGCGCTCCTGTTGCTGCGGATGTTCGGGAGACTGGTGGCCCGACTGGAAGCGAAACTGCGCGTGGCCGGACAACGCGAGGAGTTGCTCGGTCACATGCTGGATGGTTCGGTCCATTCGATTCTGTTGTTCGCATGGCCGGATCTGACCATCCGACAGGCCAATCAGGGCGCCATCGACTCTTTGGGATATGATAGCGAGACGCTCCATGGGATGCGGATCACCGAGTTGGTGGACGATGACGACCAGGAATTTCTGGCCGGGCGCCTCGCACCGCTCCGCGAAGGGCGCGCGGAGCAGACCGGCCTCGAATTGCATCTCCGTGGCCGAACAGGCGAAAAATTCCCGGTGGACATGCATCTGCAACGCTTTGCGATCGGCACCAACGACCTGGGCGTGGCGATGATCCAGGAGATCTCCGCGCGCAAGAGGCTCGAAGCGGAACGGATGCGCTTCCAGAAGGATCTCCTGGTGGCCAACGCCGAGTTGCTCGATCATGAGACCAGCCTGCGCATGATCTTCGAACATGCCCTGGAAGGGATCGTCACCATCGATGCCAAGGGGATCGTGGTGGATGTCAATCCGGCGGCGGAGGCGATGTTCGGCTTTACCCGCGTGCAGTTCCTCGGCCACGATATCGCGGAACTGATCATTCCTCCGGATCTGCGCGCCCCGCATCGCGCCGCGTTGCAACGGTTGGAAAGAGTCTCGGACGAGGAGTTCCGGGTCCGGAAGAAGGTCGAATTGCTGGGATTGCGCGCCGATGGTCGTCTGCTCGACCTGGAGTTGGGCATGAGCGCCATCTATCTCAAGGGGCAGCGCCACGTCACGGCGATCATGCACGACATCACCGAACGCAAACAGCTGTTGCGCTCCCTGCGCGAGACCCTGGACGTGGCCGAATCGGTGCATCGCATGAAAAGCGAATTCCTGGCCAACATGAGCCATGAAATCCGTACTCCCATGAATGCCATCATCGGCATGACCGATCTGTTGCTCAACACCCGTGCCGAAGCGGAGGAGCAGCGTCGCCATCTGGAGACCATCCAGCAATCCTCGGAGTCGCTGTTGGAGTTGATCAACGGTATTCTGGACCTCTCCAAGATCGATGCCGGCATGATCGCCCTGGAAAGGATCTCCTTCGATCTCTCCGGCCAGCTGGAGAAGGCGGTCGAGACCTTGGCCGTCCGCGCCCATCGCAAGGAGCTGGAACTCTACTGCGCCATCGACGACGACGTGCCGCCAACCCTGGTCGGCGATCCTCTGCGCTTGCGCCAGGTGGTGCTGCACCTGTTGAGCAACGCCATCAAGTTCACCGAGTGCGGCGAGGTGGTGCTGAGGGTCGCCCTGGCGCACGGGTTCGAGGAGCGCCGCTCCGACGCGGTGATGCTGCGTTTTTCGGTGCGGGATACCGGCGAAGGGATTCCCCTGGATAAACAGGCGGTGATCTTTGAACGGTTCACCCAGCTGGATGGATCCACGACCCGCCGGCATGGCGGTACCGGCCTGGGACTGGCGATCTGCAAACCGTTGATCTCCCTGATGGATGGCGAAATCGGCCTGGAGAGCGTCCCAGGCGTGGGGAGTGTCTTTCATTTCACCGCCCGGTTCGGGGTCACGCAACGGTATCGTCCCGGCGGGGAGGATGCGGAGGCCGATGAACGGCGCCCTTCGGAAAGCCTGGGCACGCTGCTCGCCGCCATGCGGGTGATCCTGGCGGATCGACGCGAGACCGGACGGTCGATCGTCGGCGAGTTGTTGCGCGCCGCCGGGGCCACGGTCGAGGTGGTCGAATCGAGCAGTGCCCTGCGGGTCCGGTTGGCGGAACGCACCGCAGAAGATCCGGCCATCGATCTGGTGGTGCTCGACCACGGGGTGTTGCAGGGGGATTCGGTGGATTTGGATGAGTTGGATCGCTATGCCTCGGAGGGGGGCAAGGTGGTGCTGCTCGTGCCCGCGACGTTGCACCAGCAGGATCTCTCCTTTCTTGACTGGTTGCAAGGCGTCACGACCCTGCGCAAGCCGGTCTGGAAGTTTCGTCTGCTCAAGGCGGTGCGTACCGCGCTCGGTCGGGAGAGTCAACCCGTCGCCGAACAGACCAACACCCGGGGGCGGGAGGAGAAGTCCGGCATCACCTTAGAGATCCTGCTGGTCGAGGATCAGGAGGCGAGCGGCAAGGTGGCCGAATTGCTCCTGGAACAGGCCGGTCACGCGGTGAGTCGCGCCCATCGGGCCGCCGAGGCGTTGGAACGGCTGCGCATGGAGAAGTTCGATCTGTTGCTGATGGATCTGGAGTTGCCGGAGATGGATGGCCTGGAGGCAGCCAGACGGATCCGTGCCCCGGGCGTCGCGGAGGAGGGGATGGATGGTCGGGTGCCGATCATCGCGGTGACCGCCCATGCCAGCGTCGAGGAGGAGAAACGCTGTCTGGAGGTCGGCATGGATGGCTATCTGGCCAAGCCGTATCGCGAATCCGAGCTTTTGGGGGTGATCGAACGGGTGATCAAGCGGCGCAAGATCTTCAAGTGTCGCCCGGAGCCGAAAAACGCCGGCGCGGTGTTGCGACACACGGAGATGACGGATGCGGAGTTTCTGGCCAAGGGGAGTTTTTTCGTTGCGCAGGTTCCGCCTTACCTGGAGGAGTTGCGGCGCGCGGTTCGAGGGCGCAACGGGGCCGGCATCGTGCGTCCGTTGCAGTGGTTGGGGGATGCGGCGCGGGAGGTCGGCGCCTGGAAGGTGCCGATCCAGGGGATGCGGCTGCGGGGTGGCGTGGAGCAGAACCGCTGGGAGGAGGCGGCTGAGTCGTTGGTGAAGCTCGAGGGGTTGTGCGCCGAGGCGCTGACCGCGGTCGCGGAGAAGCTCACCGCCATGCGGGACGGCGAGGGGTGATCCCTTTTAGTCTGGCCGGTCCGCTTCCCGCCGGTTTGGGAGAGGGGACCCGATTCCCCGTTTCCTGGAAGGCACTGGACCGCACCGGTCACCGAGCCTTCGGAGTCACGCCGCGAAGATCTCCTCCAGGGAGCCGGCATCCATCAATCGGAGGCTCCAGGTCTCCAGGGCGTTTGAATCGGCTCGATCGATCTCGTCGCGCACCCAGGTTGGGAGCGAACCGAAGCGGCGTTCCAGAAGGCGGGTCAGGATGTTGGCCTCGCCTTTCAGGCGTCCTCTCTGTTCGCCTCTCTGTTCGCCCAGCTGCAATCCTCTCTGTTCGCCCAGCTGCAATCCTCTCT
>NZ_JBZVFG010000010.1:0-18131 GCF_058402785.1 Candidatus Magnetaquiglobus sp. | reverse complement strand
GGGGAGGATGCGCCGTGCGAACCATTCAGGAGGCGGGATGCGCCGTGCGAACCATCAGAAGTCGATGTCGAAGTGTACCGTGTCGCCATCCACCCGGGTGTGGACCGAAAAGCCGCACTTCTCCAGCACAGCCTGCATCGGACGGTTGTCCATGAGGGTCTCGGCGGTCAGGCCCGAAAGACCGGCGTTGCGGGCCATGTTGGCCAGATGGCGCATCATGAAGGTGCCGATCCCCTGACCCTGCCACTCGTCGCGCACCAGAAAGGCCACCTCGGCCCGGTTGGCGCCACCCCCCTCGACGTTGTAGCCGCCAATCGAGACCACCCATTCGTCCTTGCCGTCGGTGATCACCCCCACCACCACCACGTCGCGGCGCTGGTCGATGAAGGTGAAGTTCTTGATGCGATTGAAGGGGAACCGTTTGACGTGACTCATGAAACGACGATACACCGTCCCCTCGGAGAGGGAGTAGAGCATCTTCTTGATCGGCTTCCAGTCCGTGGGGCGCGAGGAACGGAAGGTGATCAGCTGGCCGTTCTCCAGCAGCATCGAGGTGCGCAGTTCGCGTCCGCCGACCCAGGTCTGCCCATCCACATCGCCGATCTCCGGGCGCACGAAGCCCAGTTTCACCGCCCGTTTCAACAGCCGGGCGCGATGATCCGGATGGGCGATGCCGATCAGGGCGATGGCCCGCTCCTGGATGGTCTTGCCGAACAGATAGGCCACGCCGAACTCGCTGACCACATAGTGGACCACGCCGCGATTCAATGCCACCCCGGCTCCGGGGTTGAGCTGATCGACGATGCGCGACACCCGACCCTTGCGGGCCGTGGCGGGCAGCACGATGATGGAGCGTCCCTCCACGGCGTTCGAGGCGCCGGTGTTGAAATCGAGAATGCCGCCGATGCCCGAGTAGAAGTGGACCCCGAGGGAGTCCACGCATACCTGTCCGGTCAGATCGACCTGCAATGCGCCGTTGATGGCCACCATGCGCTGTTGTCGGGCGATGTTGCGCACGTCGTTGACGTACTCCGTGCGCCGGAAGGAGAAGATCGGCGCGTCATGCACCGCGTCGTAGAGCTTGCGACTCCCCAGGGCGAAACTGGTGACGATCTGCCCATGATCATCATCGCTCTCTGGCGCGACAATCGCCCCGGCGGCGATCAGTTCGAGCACCGTGTCGCTGATCATCTCGGTATGGATGGATAAGTTCTTCTTGCCGGTCAGATAGCGTACCGCCAACTGTGGCGAGCGGCCCAGACCCATTTGAATGGTGGCGCCATCCGGGACCAGGGCGGCGATCTGCGGACCGATGCGTTCCAATGCCTCGTCCGGGGCCGGGAGGTGCATCTCGGGCAGGGGATCCTCGGCGGGAATCAGCAGGTCGAGATCCCAGACCGACAGATTCGAATCCCCATGGGTGCGCGGCATGGCGGTGTTGACCTGGGCGAGTACCAGGGATGCGTTCTCCGTCGCGCAGCGCACCACGTCCACGGCAATCCCCAGATTGACCTCCCCTTCCAGATCCGGCGGGGTCACCTGGATCATGGCGACGTCGATCGGCAGCTGGTTGCTGGAAAAAAGCCGTGGAATGTCCGACATCAGGATCGGAGTATGGTCCGCAAGGCCGGCTCCCACCATTGGGCGCACATTGTCCGCGACGAAGAAGGTGTTGATGGTGAAGGTGTCGGAGAGTTCCTTCACGGCCAGGGGGAACTCTCCGGCCACGAACACCAGGATCACCTCGATGTCCGCCAGACGGGACCGTTCCTGGATCAGGGCGCGCACCAGGGTGCGCGGCACTCCGGCCCCGGTGGCCAGAAACACCCGTTGCCCCGGTTTGATGCGGCGTACCGCCTCCTGGGCGCTGGTGATCATCTTGGCGTAGCGGCTGGTCCACTGAGGGTCCGGGGTGTGGGAGGGGTGTTTCATGGGGTGGCTCTCCCGGATTGAAGACGCATCTCGCACTCCGTGGCCACGGGCGGCAGACCGGCGCGCCGGATGATCAGGGGATTGATCTCCACCCGTTCGATCTCCGGGAAGTCCGTGACCAGCAGACTGATCCGTTGCAACACCTCGGCCACCCCCTGCAACTCCGAATCGTTCATCTCCGCGCAGATCGCGTGGATTTTTTGTTGCCGACAGCCGGCACGCAGCATGGCGATCGCCTCCTCGGAGGTGACCGGAGCCAGTTGGCAGATCATCTCGTCGGGCGGGGTGTTTTCGCCGCCGACGTGCAGAATCGGTCCGAACTGCCGGTCTCTCACCATCCCCAGGGCGGCATGCCGACCGTGGGCGAGATTCTTCTCCACGAACACCCCCTCCAACCGCCCTTCGGGGACGCGCCGGGCAAAACGGAGGGTCAACAGGTCGAATCCATCCCGCAACGCCCGCGGATCGGGCAGATCGACGTGGCGGGTCTCCATGTCGGAGGCCAGATGCAGCTCCGGCGAGAGCAGATGCAGCGTCACCGGATAGCCGATCCGCTCCGCGCTCTCCAGCGCCTCGTCGATGGTGGTGGCGCTCTCCCCCTCGGGGATGACGATGCCATAGGCCTGGAGAATCTCCTTGGCGGTCATTTCCGGCAGTCGTGCCTGCCCCAGCAGGTGATGCCGCTGAATCAGACGGCGCACCCGCGTGCGGTTGACCGGGAACTGCCCCAGAATGCGCGGTCCGCGTCCGCGCCAGCGGGCATACTGGTCCAGGGCCGCCAACGCCAGAACCGCGCGTTCCGGGGTTGGATAGCAAGGGGCGTGCAGGAAGTCCATCTCCTCCATGCCGGCTCGGGCATGCGTTCCGCCCATGAACACGGTCACCAGCGGTTTGCGGGTCGGACCGTCGGTGAGCAGCGCCCGTACGATCTCCACCGGTCGGGTGAGGGGCTGCGGGGTGATGATCGAAACCGTGGCGCCGATTTTTTCATCCGCTTCGATCGCCTTGAGCGTGGCCTGATAGTGGCGTGGCAGGGCCATGCCGGAGAGATCCAGAGGCCCGCGCAGATTGGCGCCACGGGGGATCTGGCCCTTCAGGGGAACGGCCAGTGCCGGATCGAGACTCACCGAGGTCAGGCCGTGGCCGGCCAGGAGATCGGCGGTCAGAAGGCCCGGCCCCAGGCCGTTGGAGAGCACCGCCACCCGTCCGGAACGGGGCAGGGGCAGATGGTTGAGCGCCATCAGGATGTCCAGCCAGCCCTGAAAATCGTGGGCCTGGATGACGCCGGTGCGATCGCAGGCCGCGGCGAAGATCGACGGCGCATCCGGCAGGGACTCTTCGCCCGGTTCGCCGCCATCCGCCTGACTGGCGCGCCATTCGCTGCTGCCGCCCAGCAGCAGCACCACCGGCTTGCCGCGCGAGGCCTCGGTGGCGGCGCGCAGAAAGGTGGCCCCGTCGGTGAGTCGTTCCAGGTGGCAGGCGATCACCGATGTTTCGGAGTCGTGGGCCAGATAGGTCATGCATTCGGCCATGCTCACCCCGGCTTCGTTGCCCGGACTGAGCATCTTGGCGATGCCGAGGTGGCGGGCCGCCATCCAGTCCAGGGCCGCGGCGCCGATGGCCCCGGATTGGGTCAGAAGCGAGATCCCGCCCGGCGGCGGATAGGCGACGCTCAACGAGCCGTTCAGTCCGAGATGGCGATGGATCACCCCGAGGGAGTTCGGACCCAACAGGGGCACCTCCCGGTCGCGGCAGAGCTTGGCCAGGGCCTCCTCGCGTTGCGCTCCCTCGGCATCCATGTCGCGGAAACCGTCCGAGATCACCACCAGCGACTGACAGCCGCGCGACAGCACGATCCGAGCCGCGTCCAGGGTCGCTTCGGCGGGCAGAGCCAACAGCGCCAGATCGATGCCTCGGGGTAAATCCGCCACGCGGGTGATCACCGGACGCCCGAGAATCTCCCCACCGTTGGGGTTGACCACATGAACCGGACCGGTGAACCCTCCAGAGAGGGCGTTTTTCAAGAGGGCGTGACCGAGTTTTTCCGCGTCGCGCGAGGCGCCGACGATCACCAGGGAGCGGGGGGAGAGAAGATGGTTGAAAAGCGAGTGGTAACTCACGGGGGTATCGGGCTCCAGCGGCATGCTTGACGGTCAGGTGGCGGGTTCCCCTTGACCGTTCTCGCGGCATTAATGACGGTCAAGAGCAGAGAGGCTCTTGACCGTCATTAATGAAAGAATCATGCCAGACCGACCTTGGAGAGCACGGGAACGGGATCGACATGCAGACGGGAGATGCCGAGCTTGTTTTTGGGGAGGCCCATGGCCAGGCCGAGCAGTTGTGCGAAGTTCATCTCCGGCAGATCGATGGTGCGTTGCACGGTCTTGGCCGCCAGTTCCTGGGAGGACCCCATGATCATGTCGCAAAGCGTGCAGGGGGTGATCATGATCTGGGCACCGGCATCCTTGGCGCTCAGGCAGTTTTTGGCGGCCATGGCATGCACTTCGTTCTTGTCGGAGAGCATGACGTGGAAGCCGCAGCAGCGATCCTTGCCGGTGTAGTTGACCGGCACGCCGCCCATGATGGCGATCAGTCGATCCAGATGGGGGGTGTTCTCGTTGGCGTCGTGGGCGAAGATCTCCTCCGGGCGCACCGAGTGGCAGCCCAGGAACGAGGCGATGCGCATCCCCTTGAGCGGACGGGTGATCTTGGCGCGCAGCAGGTTGGAATCCACCTGTTCGGTGATCACCCACAGCAGATGGCGCACCTGGACCTTGCCCTGATAGGGCCGGACCCCGCCCTCGGCGAGCACGGCGTTGATTTTTTCCAGCAGTTCCGGCTCGTTCTGCAAGCGGTAGTTGGCCTGGGAGATGGTTTGCAGGCAGGTGTTGCAGATGGTCACCAGGTCGCGGCCCATGGCCTCGGCCTCGGAGAGGATACGCGCGGCCACCGCCATGGCGAAGGCCGGCTTGGTCTCGCGCAGGCTGACCGCACCGCAGCACGAGGCGCGCGGCATGTCGTGCAGGCGGATGCCCAGTTCTTGACACACGGCGCGGGCGGCCCAATCGGCCTCGCGCTGGATCTGTTTGGCCGCGCAACCGGGATAGTATGCGAATTCCAAGGACATGATGAGTCTCCTATTGTCGTCTGATGATCATTCCGGCACGGCCTGCTTGGCCTTGGTCTCCACGTCCACCGGGGTGCGCTCCAGGGAAGCGTAGATTTTCCGCAGCTCCTCGACCCCTTGAATCGAATGGGGGAACGGGGAGGGGATTTTGCCCTTCTTGGCCAGATGCAGGGCCATGGCGGTCTCCTTCATGGAGCCGAGGATGCCCAGGGTACGCATCATCAGGGTGAATTCGTTGAGTTGCCCGGTCTTGACGATATCTTCGTGGAAGGCCAGGGCATGCTTGGCCGCCGCCGAGTCGCCGTAACCCTTGTCGAGCCCGCGGGTGCGCAGCTTGACGATGGCCTCCATCGGGGCCACCTCCTTGGGGCAGACATCCACGCACATGGTGCAGCGGGTGCAGCTCCAGATGCCGTTCGGCTCGGAGAGTGCCTGCAACCGTTCGGTCTTCTTGCCCTCGCGGGGATCCGAGACGAATCGGAACGCCTTGGCCAGGGCGGCGGGGCCGATGTAGGCCGGATTGACCTCGGCCATGGTGCATTCGGAGTAGCAGCAGGCGCACATGATGCACTGGGTGACGTGGTTCACCTGGTCATAGGCGGTGCTGGTGACCTTGCCGGCCTTTTCCGGTCCCTCTTGCAGGTACGGCTTGATGCCATGCACGCGGGCGAAGAAGGGACGGATGTCGATGGCCAGATCCCGGAGGATCGGCTGGTTTTTCTGCGGGGCGATTTCGACCACGCCATCCTTGGCGACGGCGCCGACATGCGTCTTGCAGGCGAGCCGGGTCCGTCCGGAGATCGAGATCGCGCACGATCCGCAGATGGCGGACCGGCAGGATTGACGGAAGGTGAGACTGCCATCCTGTTGCCCCTTGATCACCTCGAGCAGGGTCAGGATGGTGGTGTTGGGTTCCGCCTCAACCGAATATTCCTGCCAGTGGGACTGAACCGCGCCCACCTGGCCAGGCATGTTGCGCTGAATGCGGAAGATGTAGACTTGTGCGCTCATGCTGCCTCCCTCTCATGCCCTTGGCGGGGCTGGATATCAATAGGTTCTCTCCTTTGGGGCATATTCGGGATTGCCCACCGTGCGCACCGCCTCGAAGTCGAGACGGATGGTCTGGCCGGCTTCGTCCCAGAAGGCGAGGGTGTGCTTGCGCCAGTTGGCGTCGTCGCGGTTGGGGAAGTCGATGCGGAAGTGGGCTCCACGCGACTCTTCGCGGGCCAGGGCGCCCTTGACGATGCATTCGCCCAGATCCAGCAGATTGCGCAGCTCGATGGCGCGCAACAGATCGACATTGAAGATCGGCGACTTGTCGTCCAGGTGGATGCGCTCGTAATCCTGACGCCAGCCCGCGAATTTGCCGGCCAGCGTCGCGATGCCGTTCACCTCGCGATAGACGCCACACCAGGCGTTCATCGATTCGGCCATTTCGTGATGCAGCGCGGCGGGACGCACCCCTCGGTCCGGTCGGGACTTGAGTTCGCGCACCCGCTCCTCGACCTCGCCCAGGGCGTCAGCGGGGAAGTCGTGCAGCTTGGCGGTCTTGACGTACTTGCTGGCATGGGCGCCGGTGATCTTGCCGAAAACGATGGTGTCCAGAAGCGAGTTGCCACCCAGGCGGTTGGCACCATGCACCGACACGCAGGCCGCCTCGCCGGCGGCGAAGAGTCCCGGCACCGGGGCCGCGCCGTATTTGTCGGTGCGGATGCCGCCCATGGAGTAGTGGACCGTGGGACGCACCGGGATCGGCGCGTCGATGGGATCCACCCCTTCCAGATCCATGGCCAGGATGCGGATCTGCGGCAGACGATCGATGATCTTGTCGCGACCCAGATGGCGCAGATCCAGAAAGATTGCGCCGTTCTTGCCGCGTCCCTCGAGGATTTCGGTCTGCTCGGCACGCGACACCACGTCGCGGGATGCCAGTTCCCACTTCTTGGGGGCATAGCGGCCCATGAACCGCTCGCCCTCGGCATTGATCAGATAGCCACCCTCGCCGCGCGCCCCTTCGGTGACCAGAATGCCCGAAGTGCGCAAGCCGGTGGGATGGAACTGCACGAACTCCATGTCCGCCAGAGGCGCGCCGGCCCGCATGGCGTAGGCCATGCCGTCACCGGTGTTGGTGGTGGCGTTCGTCGAGGAGAGAAACACCCGTCCATAGCCGCCCGTGGCGAGCAACACCGCTTTTCCGCGCAGGGTGAAGAGTTCGCCGGTCTTGATGTCGTAGATCACCAGACCTGCCACATGGCCGTCGGCGGAGAGCACCAGCTTGAAGACGTGGCACTCCTCGTAGACGTGGGTGCCGGAGTGGACCAGCCGCTCCCACAGGGTGTGCAGCAGCACCTGACCGGTCCGGTCGGCGGCGTAGCAGGTCCGGTCGAAGCTGGCTCCACCGAAGGGACGCTGGGCGATGTCGCCGTTGTCGTTGCGCGAGAACGGGGTGCCCATCTGATCCATCTCGTGGATGATGATCGGCGCCTCCTCGCACATCAGATCGATGGCATCTTCGTCGCCGATGAAATCCGACCCTTTCACGGTGTCGTAGGCATGCACCCGCCAGTCGTCGTTCGGGTTGATCGCGGCGTTGATGCCACCCTGGGCCGCGCAGGAGTGGCTGCGCAACGGATGGACCTTGGTCACCACCGCGACATCGATCCCGGCCTTGACCCCTTCCAGGGCGGCGCGCATCCCGGACAGCCCGGCACCAACGATGATCAGATCGTGGCTCTTCATATTCTCTCCCCAGTTATGTATGGACAACCATTCACTTGGTACGAATGGCGCGGAGCGGGATCATCCGGCGATCCGTCCGCCTGGATATCAGCCGTTGCCACCCGCCTTGGCGATCACCTGCTCGAAGGTGTCGTTCAGGGTGGGACGGAACTGCTGATAGAGCAGCCCCATGACCGGATTCTCCTGGTTTTGGGCCAGACGCATGGCGGCCATCAGATCGCCCGGATCGTGATCCTCGGGCATGTCGCGAACCTGCATGCCGAGATTGACGTAGGTCTTGCTGGTCTTGTCGAAGGTGACGCAGGGGCTCAGGATGTGCAGATAGGAAAAACCCCGGTGGGCGATCGCCTGGGTGATCATCTCCCGCAGATGGTCCGGATGGCCGGCATAGGCCTGTCCGACCCAGCTGGCGCCATACGAGAGCAGCATCATGAGCGGATTCAACGGACGCTCGGGGTTCTCGAACGGAGAGGTGGAGGTCTTGAGTCCCACCGCCGAGGTCGGCGAGGTCTGGCCCTTGGTCAGACCGTAGATGCCGTTGTCGAACAACAGGTAGGTGATGTCCACGTTGCGCTTGGCTGCGTGGGAGATGTGACCGCCGCCGATGGCGAACCCGTCGCCGTCGCCACCGACGCCGACCACGGTCAGGCGGTCGTTGGCGGTCTTGATCCCGGTGGCCACCGGCAGCACACGACCATGGAGGGTGTGGAAACCGTAGAGGTTGACGAAGAACGGAAACCGCGAGGAGCAGCCGATCCCCGAAACCACCACCGCGTTGTCGCGGGGGATGCCCATCTCGTTGCAGGCGTGGGTCAATCCCTCGACGATGGCGAAGTAACCGCAGCCGGGACACCAGGTGGGCAGGGATTTGGAACGATACTCCAGACGTCCGCTCTCCTGGACCTCGCGCAGCTTGGCATCGACGAACACCGGCATCACGGGAATGGACATGTCACGTTCTCCAGACGTTTTATATTTCTTGAGAGGCTGTTTGGTGGTTCCATCCATGGAATCACCAAACGCGCACGGCTCGAAAGGCTTCGTTCCGTGCTTGAACTAAATTGCCATGCAATTTGACGGGCCATCCCAGGCCCGTATCGGTGGTTTGGCGATCGCCAAGCCGCCTTCGAGATTTGTTGGGTGGTTCCATCCATGAAAACCACCCAACGGGTCCGGTCGAAGGGATTCTTCCGGACTTTCTTTGCAGAACGTTTCGATCCGGGTGGCCATCCCTGGCCCGCGTCGGCTGAATGGCTTGCGCCAGACAGATTCAATGCTACGGATGGTGGGCCATCCCTGGCCCGCTGGGCTGGCTGGATGAACCAGGCAGTCTCCCACAGCGCATGGGTGGGGGGTTCCCACACCATGCATCCGAAACAACGCGTCAGGCGCGTTCCCTCGGAATCGGATCGAATCAAGCCACGCCGGCCAACCGCTTGATCTCGTCCACGATCAACTCCACCGGCATCGGCGAGCAGGGGACGCGGGCCAGGCGCACCACCGGACGTCCGAGGGTGCCTTGCACCAGATGGGCGAACTGACCCTCGTAGTTGACCTCCGGCACCAGCACCACGTCGCAGTCGTCCATGAACGCGGAGACCGCCTTGACCGGGAAGGGGGAGAGCATCACCACCTTCAGGGCCGCGCAGGAGATCCCCTGTTCCTGGGCCATGAACATCGCCTCCAGGCATTCGCCGAAGGTCGATCCCCAGGCGAGCATCCCCACCTTCACCTTGCCCGAAGCGCCAAACCGCTTGGTCACGGCGAAATCCGGGTGCTCGAGGGCGGCCTGGAGCTTGTCGTGCCGCTTGCGACTCATCGCCCCGTGCATCTCTTCGCTGTCGTTGGGACGACCCAGCTCGTTGTGCTCGAGACCGGTGATCACATGCATGCAGTTGGCGTCACCCGGCACCGCGCGGGGACTCACCCCGTCCGGGGTCAGGGCGTAGCGTTGATACACCTCGCCTTGTTCCAGGCGGCGCAACGGCTTGTTGGCGTTCAACACGAACGGCGGTCCCGAGGCAGCCAGGGTGACGGTCTCGTAGCGGTTGGAAAGATAGAGATCCAACAGCACGATCACCGGGGTTTGGTAGCGCTCGGCCATCTCGAAGGCCTTGCCCGCGCAGCGATAACACCCCTCCACGTTGGTGGGGGCGATGACGATGCGTTGCGAATCCCCCGGACTGCCGTAGATGGCGGCGTTCAGATCCGACTGCTCGGTTTTGGTCGGCATGCCGGTCGAGGGTCCGCCGCGTTGCGACACGAAGACCACGCACGGGGTTTCGGTGATGGTCGCCAGCCCCAGCATCTCCGCCATCAAGGCCAGACCCGGCCCGGAGGTGGCGGTGGCCGAACGGGATCCGGCATAGCCGGCGCCGATGGTGGCGGCCATGGCCGAGATTTCGTCCTCGGTCTGGAGCAGGCGGCGTCCCTTCTTGGGCAGTTCGGTGGCCAGACGCTCCATGATGGTGGTGGCCGGCGTGATCGGATAGCCGAAGAAGGTGGACAGCTCCGCGTCCATGCACCCCTGCACCACGGCGGCGTTGCCCGAAAGCATGATCACCTTGCCGTTGGAGGCGGGCTTGTCGATCGGGCTCACGAAGGCGTCGTCGAGCTTGAAGGTGGAGACCCCGGCATCGTAACCGGCCTGGAACCCGGCCAGGTTGCGACCGACCACGGTGGGGCCCTGTTTGCCGAACTTCTTCTCGATGATCTTCTGAAAACTGGCCGGTGCCAGTCCCAGCAGTCCGGCCAGGATCCCCAGCACCACCAGGTTGCGGGAGCGGGCACCGCCGGTGGCCTTCTGGGCCAGTTCACGGATCGGAAAGCCATACGGGATCTGACCGGGCAGCACATGGCCGCTCATATGCTCACCCTCGCCGCACGGGGTGAGGGGCCGAGACTCGAAGATCAGACCGCCGAAATCCCGAACCTCGCCGGCATGCGGAATGGCATGGCTGTCGTCGAGGGAGATGAGGATGTCCGACTGCTGCTTGAGCGAATAGGACTGCTCGGTGGTGATGCGCACGCGGGCGATGCACTTGCCGAAACCGCGGATCTCCGGGGGATAGACATCGAAACTGATGACCCGGTATCCGGCGGCGGCCACGGCATTGCGCAGAATGTCGCCGGCGGCGATGGTGCCGTCGCCCGCCGAGCCGCAGATGGCGATTTGGATGTCGGTGGCGTTCATGACCGTGCTCCCTTGGGGGCTTTGCTGGACGCTTTCATGGGCCGCGCGCTCAATCGCAGGACCAGAAGGGTGAGTCGATGTGACCTTGCGCGTCACGCCCGAGCGTCTCTTCCTGGGTGGTGGCGAATTGTTCATGGCCCCCCGTCATATTGATCGCGGCGACCGCGCCCATGGCGCGGACATTCTTGTAACCATAATAGAACCGGTAGGCGTGGTCCTCCTCGGACCAGATCTGGCAGACGTCCCCGGCGGCATAGATGTTCGGATCGCTGGTGAGGAGCGCGGTGTTGACCAGCAGGCCGCGCTCGATGTCGGTCCCGGACTTGAGCATGAACTCCACCACCGGGGTCAGGCCGTAGAACGGCATCACCACGTCGCCATGGACGCTGTTGCCCTGACGGAACACCACCCGTCGCGCCGGCAGACCCGGCATGCCCGGTTCCACCTTCACCACGCCCCCCTCGGACTCGCCGTCGATGATCTCCAGTCCCATCTTCTCCAGGGAGCCCAGGGCTTCGGCACGCTCTTCGGCGGTGATCTTGTGAGGCCAGAAGGTGGTTTCGTGGGTGATCAGGATCACCCGGCACTCGACGGACAACAGGGTGCGCGCCAGATCCAGACCGATCATGTCGCCGCCCAGCATCACCACGGTTCCCTTTTCCGGCAGGGCCTTGCGGGTGGCCAGGGCCGCTTCGTAGGTGCCGAAGTGGTGGAACATTCCGCGGCACTCCACCAACTCCTCCGGCAGATGGCCGCGGCCACCGGTGGCGACCAGCAGACAGTCGTAGGGGAGCGATTCGTTGTGGGCCAGTTTCACCAGCCGGCGCCGGGCGTCCACCGAGACCACCCGACAGTCGCGCAATACCTGGATGCGGCGCTGGGTGTAGTGTTCCGGCGGATGGGTGAGGAATTCGCGCCAGCTCTTGTGCCCCTGAAACAGTTGCGGCAGCAGGTAGCGGTTGTAGAAGAGCAGGCGGCTGTTGGTGACGATGGTCACCCGACCCTCGGGATCGCGGTCGCGGAGCAGTTCGGCGGCCTGGATGCCGGCCACGCCGTTGCCGATGATGACGTAGCGGCGTGGAGCCGAGGCGGTAGAGAGCGGAGCGTTCATGGCATCATCCATCCACGGTGACGAAATGGTTGCGGGTTATGGAGATGCAGGACACGGGGCAGACCTTGAAACAGGCTCCGCACCGGATGCATTCGTTGTTGTCGATCCAGATGGCGGCGACGCGCTGCCATTCGCGGGTCTCTTGCAACTCGCCGTGGGTGCCGTCCGGGCGGATCTCCACGTCCCGCACCAGCTTGATGCAGTTGCGCGGCGCCACTTCGATGCAGGCGCGGCAGTAGATGCAGCGATCGACGTTGATTTCATAGCGCAGATCGCAGAGATAGCAGCGTTTGGCCTCTTCCAGGGCCAGATCCTGGGTATAGCCGCGTTCCACCTCGCGAACCAGTTGCTGGCGCTCGGGCAGGGGGATGGTCGGCATGTGCTGGCGCGGAATGAAATCGTGGGCCGGCTCGCGCAGCGGGGCCGGAACCGGTTCCATGCTGACCACGCGGCGGCGTTTGCGACCCACCAGCCAGGTGTCGAGCCGGTCGGCGATCTGGCGGGCATGGCCGATCGCCTCGATGGCGGTCGAGGCGCCGCGCACATAGTCGCCGGCGGCGAACAACCCCTGTACCGAGGTCATGCCATTCTCGGCCACCCGCACGTTGCCCCAGCGATCCAGCTCCACGCGCATGTCCAGAAAGTCGTTCACCGTCTTTTGGCCAATGGCGATGATCAGGGTGTCGCAGTCCTCGACGAACTCCGATCCCTCGATCGGGGTGGCCAGACGGCGACCGTTCTCGCGCCAGCCGCCCAGGCGGTTCTGGATGAACTCCACCCCGATCAGGCGACCGTTTTCGTCGGTGCGCAGGGCCACGGGGGTGCGCAGGCCCTTGATGCGGATCCCCTCGCGCTTGGTCTCGAACAGTTCCTCGCTGGTGACCGGGATGTACTCCTCGCTGGTGCGCAGGTGGATGGTGACCTCCTGTCCGCCGAGGCGCTTGGCCACGCGGGCGCAGTCGAGGGCCGTGAATCCCGCGCCCACCACCGCCACCCGGCGTCCGACCCGTTTGTTCTGGCCGCGATGCAGCTCCATCAGAAAGTCCAGGCCGTATTCGACATCCTGGCAGTGACGGGAGAGATCCTCTCCGTCCGGGATGCCGCGCAGGGGCAACAGGACCGGGGCCATGCAACCGGTGGCCAGGAGCACGGCGTCGAAATCGGCCAGGAGGGTGGAGACGCGGGTCGCCCCCTTGCCGGAGCCGACGGTGACGCCGGATTTGAGTTGCACGCCGACGCGCAGGGCGTTGTGCAGTTCGATGTCGAGCATGGTGCGCGGCAGGCGGAACTCCGGGATGCCGTAGCGCAGCATGCCGCCGGGCCGCTCCTCGCGCTCGAGGATGGTGACGTCGTGGCCGAGCAGGGCCAGGTCGTGGGCCGCCGCGATGCCCGCCGGACCCGCGCCCACCACCGCCACCCGTTTGCCGGTCGGGGCGTAGAGCCGTTCGGTGATGCGGTGTCCGACATCTTTCATGTCGGCGGCGGAGCGCTTGAGATTGCAGATGCCGACCGGATCGCCGTTGCCGGACCAGCCGTGGCGGCAGGCCGACTCGCAAGGGCGCGAACAGATCCGTCCCAGCACGCCGGGCAGGACGTTGGCCTCGCGGTTGATCTCGTAGGCCAGACCATGCTTGCCTTCGGCGATGGCGCGGATGTAGGCCGGAACGTTGGTGCCCGCCGGACAGGCGCTTTGACAGGGGATGTTCTGTTTGACCCAACCGGCATCACGGGGATCATCAGAATAGTGAATGACTCCACCCTGTGACGAGCCTTGGGAGGAATCGGTCTTTTGAGGACTAACGTGTTCGCCGCGCATGGTCAGCATCCAGGAACGAGAGACGAGGAGAGCGTTATCCGGCCTGCCGGACGAGGTGGGAGCCTAGCAGGGCGGGGAGAACAAAGTCAAGCGGAACTATGATGCGCCGCAAAAAATTTTTTCTGTTCAGGGTGATCCGGGAACAGAGAGGTTGAATCCCTTCCCGGCAGTCGCGTCAATAGAATGCAGCGGGTTTGGCAATAGTGCAAGAAAAATTTCGTTGCGACGCAATAAACTCCTTCAAATCGTTCATGGAGTCGTGTATCATCCGTTTCTGACCAAGGGGATGGTTGCGAGGGGTGGCGTGATTCTATAACAAGCCAATATCAGGCCCTACTAATATTCGCTTTTATTGATATTAGGCTCTCCTGATATAGTTTGTTTTCGATAACAGGGCAGCAAGTGCGGGTTTTTAGATAAACGGAACTTATCAACCATTAAATATATTTTTCTTAATTTTAGTGTTATTTTTTTTCGCCCCTGGAGGAGCGGTTTCCATGACCGGGCATTCGCGAGCGTTATTCCCCTGGGAGGAGCCATGGCCGGAAACCCCGGTCCAGAACTCTCCCCCCGGACCCAGCGGGTCTTGGCATCGGGCCGTGGAACAAGGGGTGATTCAGCGCGATCCCCTTCAGGAAGCGGTGCTGCCTTTGTTGGATCGCGTGGCCGAGGGGGTGCGTCGTCCGGTCCATCGCACCCTGTGGCGCGGGGTCGAGGTGTGGCGTGGCGTGGATGGCGATCTTCCGGACGTGCGCGGGGTCTATCTGCATGGGGATGTGGGTCGCGGCAAATCCCTCTTGATGCAGTGGTTGTTCGACAGTGTGCCGATCGCCGAGAAACGGCGCGTCCATTTCCACCCCTTCATGGAAGAGCTGCACCATCGCCTGCATCACGCCAAGCCGCCGGGCGGTGTGGATCTGGTGCTGCATGTGGCCAGTCAGCTCTCCGGCGAGGCGCGTCTGCTCTGCTTCGACGAGTTCTACATCACCACTATCGCCGATGGGGTGTTGCTGGGTCGCCTTCTCTCCGCGTTGCACCACTGCGGGGTCACCCTGTGCGCCACCTCCAACTGGGCGCCGGACTACCTGTTTCAGGACGGCTTCAACCGTGCGAGCGTGCTGCCGTTCATCGATCGGCTCAAAAGCCGCATCCACGTCTGCGAGTTGGGCACCGGCGTCGATTGGCGTCGCCGCGTCGCCGGAGCGCACAACGCCACCACGCTGGGCGCCGAGGAGTTGTTCACCCATCTGAGCGGTCACCACCCCGCCCCGACCACCACCGAGTTGCGTCATGTGCGTGTCGCGGCTCAGGGGATCGAGAACGGCGTTTTCTGGTTCGGCTTCGAGGCGCTTTGCAACACCGCCCTCGGACGGGCTGAATACATGAATCTTTGCACCAGGGCCAAGACCGTGATCATCTCCGGAGTGCCCGAGCTGTCCCCGGACGATGCCGATGCCGCCATGCGCTTCGTGGTGCTGGTGGATCTGTTGTATGAACATCGCATCCCCTTGCGGGTGCGCGGACATGTCGCGTTGGACGAAGCCTGTCCCGAGGGTCCGGCGGCTTTTGCCTGGCGACGGTCGGTGTCGCGCGTACACGAGCTGAGTCGTCTGGGAGAGATTTGATCGCCTGATCCAGCGATTGTGTTTTTTGGTTTCTACCGTGGAACTCCCGTCAGGGGGGTGCGCGGTCGGGGGGTGAGGGGGTCCTCCCTCCATTCAATCCAGTTTGCACGGTTATTTGTATATAAAGCCCCACGTCAAGGAGAGATGAATGTCCAAGGATACCGTCACCATTCGCGACAACCGCAACAACCGCGAAGTCGAATTCCCGATTCTGCATGGAAGCGAGGGGCCCGCCGTCTTCGATATCACCCATCTCTACAAGGAGCTGGGACTGTTCACCCTGGATCCGGGTTTCCGCTCCACCGCCTCGTGTAAAAGCAACATCACCTTCATCGATGGCGAGGAGGGGGTTTTGTTGTATCGCGGCTATCCGGTCGAGCAACTGGTGGACCGTTGCGACCACCTGGAGGTCTGCTATCTGCTGCTGAACGGCGAGTTGCCCACCGATGCGGAGAACAAGGAGTTCCGCCGCATCGTCACCAACCACACCATGATGCACGAGCAGCTCGCGCAGATGTATCGGGGGTTCCGACGCGATGCCCATCCCATGGCGATTCTCGTTGGGGTGGTGGGCGCTCTTTCGGCCTTCTATCACGACTCCATCGACATTCGCGATCCCCGTCACCGTCTGGTTTCGGCCTTCCGGATCATCGCCAAGATGCCGACCATCGCGGCGGCGGCCTACAAGTACTACATGGGCCAGCCGTTCATGTACCCGAAGAACGAGCTGACCTACGCCGAGAACTTCCTGCACATGATGTTCGCCACGCCGTGCGGGGAGTACAAGGTCACCCCGGTGATGGCGCGCGCCATGGATCAGATCATGATTCTGCACGCCGACCACGAGCAGAACGCCTCGACCTCCACGGTGCGTCTGGCCGGTTCGTCCCAGGCCAACCCGTTTGCCGCCATCTCGGCGGGCGTGGGTTCGTTGTGGGGGCCGGCCCATGGCGGAGCCAACGAGGCGGTGCTCAAGATGCTGCGCGAGATCGGCAGTGTCGAGCGTATCCCCGAGTTCATCAAGCGGGCCAAGGATCCCAACGATCCGTTCCGTTTGATGGGATTTGGCCATCGGGTCTACAAGAACTTCGATCCCCGCGCCCAGATTCTGCGCAAGACCGCCAAGGAGATTCTGGATGCGATGGGGTATGTGTATGATCCGTTGTTCCACATTGCCCTGGAACTCGAGAAGATCGCCCTCGAGGACGAGTATTTCGTGCGCAAGAAGCTCTATCCGAACGTGGACTTCTACTCCGGGGTGATTCTTTCGGCCATGGGGATCCCCACCAACATGTTCACGGTGATCTTCGCGGTGTCGCGAAGCATCGGCTGGATCGCCCAGTGGAACGAAATGATCGGTTCCGACGAGGGAATCGGTCGGCCCAGACAGCTCTACACCGGCCATGTGCGCCGGGATGTGCCGCCCTCGGGTCTGAAAGAGGATTGAGTCGCCATGGGAGCGTCCGTTTGGGGGTTCCCATGGGCTGGGGCGGGGGTGAGGGGGTTCTCCCCCCTATCATGCGGTCAGCAGGTTCTTCGGGATCCCGGAGGGTGGTGAAACGTGTCGTTTGTTGGATGAAACGGAGTGTACCATGTTCATGACGGCTTTTCGCGGCATGGGTCCGGTCGATTGGCGATCTCTGGTGCGCGTGGGCGACGAGCACGCGCACCAGGAGGCGTCGCCTCCCGGAGACTCCTTCCAAAAGCGCGCTCCCCGCGTTTCACCACCCCACCGGGATGATCAACGGTCTCGTCCTCACCAGACCGCGCGCCTGGTCTTTCTTCTTTCTGGCGTGCTCCTCATTCTCGCGGGCGCCGAACCCTGGTGGCAGGCGTACAAGGCAAGCTCCTGGCCGGTCGTGGAGGGCAAGGTGGTGCAATCGCGTCATCTTGCCCCCTCGGACGGCCCGCGAACGTTCTGGGAGTCTTGGTTGCATCGAACCCGCGTGGAATATGTGTATGTCTTCGACAAGCGTCTCTGGCGCTCCGGGCGGATCGAATTCGGCATCGGCGATCAGGCGTTCGTGGCGGGTGATTTCGCCGACCGGATCGTGCGTCGCTATCCGGTGGATAAACCTCTTCGGGTTCGGGTCGATCCGGCTCGCCCGCAAGAGTCGGTTCTGGAGACCACCCCTTCTGCGGGTGGCAGTCTGATTTTTCTGATGGTCGGCGTGATCTGTCTGGCCGTGCGTTATTTTCTTGGAGTCAAGGGAGAGTTGTCAGTCGATACGTGATTGTTGGCCCGTATCAACCATGGAGGGGGGAACTCGATGGACAAGTGCAAACCGGTCATTCCGGAATCCGTTTCGAACACTCCCGTGCCACGGACTTTTCGTGGCGCGGGTGAAAGTCATTCTCGCCATGCTCATCACCGCGTCCGACACCGCGTGTCGGGTCGCGTGATGCTCGCCCGTATTTCCTTCCCCTCCAGTGTCCATGCCGGTTTCCAAGGATTGACGACGAGCGCGTTCCTTTCGGAACGGCGCGCGCGATCTCCTTTGAAATGATTTGAAATTTCCTTTTCAGGATCCTGTTAGGGCGTGTTGACATTCAATAATAATATCAACCCTATTCAAGCCAGATCATAA
>NZ_JBZVFG010000009.1:82493-104485 GCF_058402785.1 Candidatus Magnetaquiglobus sp. | reverse complement strand
GGAGGGGGTCAATTTTGCGTGTCGCAAGGGGGTCAGTTTTGCGTGTCGCTTGACATCATGCAAGTTCGGTATTCGCCCCCCAATGAGGTCAAGGCTCGGGAGAATCCCCGTGCGTGGATGCCATCAATCGGCACGCCCCATGGCGTTGACGCTGGCGTAAGCGTTGCGAGCCAGCTCGGTGCGGTAGTGACCGGAGGCGGAACGGACGTTGGTGAAGGTCAGACTCGCCGACTGCCAACCCAGACGCTCCTCGAAATCGATCATGTTGCGCGACAACTGCGGCGGCAGACTCTCCCTGGGCTGCTCGCGCGGTCCCTCCACCGGCGGCCTGTCGCTCTCGCGAGGCGCCACGGGTTTGAAAGGCACCTCGGTTTCCGGGGCGCTCTCCACCCCGTCCGGAGCCAGCACCTCCCGCAGCACGTTTTCGAAATCAGGTTGCGGGACGTGGTATTCATCGGCCTGGTTGGTCCTCTGCCAGGGCAGGCCCGGCGCGATCTCGTGCAACGGAGCCACGATCTCTTGCAAGTTCTGGCGCAGATTCAACAAATTGGCTTTGAAGGCATCGGGCGATCCGATCAATCCGACTTGAGACACGGCTCTTCTCCTGTCATGAAATCGACATACGGGCGATTCATCAAGAATCCCTGTCGTCCTACGGAGCAGATACCGTGCCGAGATGACCGGCAATCGGAACGTTCCGGATCATTCCTTGAAATCCGGAGAGAAACGGATGCGTTGATCAGGCCAGGAGGGGCAGAATCACCAGTTGGGATCCGGTGCCTTGCGGATGACTTTCTTGTAGTGGGTCAACAGATCGTTGGCGAAGTCCTCGACCGAAAGCCCCTTCAAGGAGATATAGGCGCGAACGTTCTTTTTGATGATCTCGATATTGCCGGTCTTGGCCAACAGCACGTAAAACAGCACGAGCAGCGAAGAACCTTTGTGGATGAACTCCACCCCGGACCGCGACGTATCGCCAAAAATGTTCTTCATCAGGATCAGGATGACCGACTTGTTGGCGGTCAACTCCTCGCGCAGCCGTTCTTCGCGATCGAGTCCCAACCGCACCAGAATTTCGGCCAGGGTCGTCACGAAGTTGTCCCGATAGACCAGACGGGTCTCGTAGTGGTCGGCGATGGAGCGATCCATGTCGCGCACCACGGCATCGTTGAGGATGAACGCCTCCAGACGCGTGGCCAGGTCGGCCTGCTTCTGGGGATCCACCGGTTTAAGCTCGAGGGTCTGCGGCAGATCGGGGGTCATGCCGGGCGGCGGTTCGAACGGCGAAGGTTGAGCGTTCGTCAGGGTGTTCTGCTGGAGGATCTGATCCTTGATGCGCACCAACTCCTCGTCGGCCATTTTGAGCAGATAGGAGATTTGCGCCAGCTTGTTGACGTTTTGTCCCGGAATCCGTGACCTGCCAACCAGCATGTCAAAAATGCCCTTGACCTCGGACCAGGAGTGTTGCAACACGGTACGGATCTCCAGCTCGGCCTTGAGGCCGTTGAAACGCTGGTATTCGGGCCGGGCGTACTGATCCGTCAACAGTTTGATGTCGAAGCGACGGGTATTGAGGCCGAAACGGTCCTGATCCGGCATTTCGGTGACAGGCTGGAAGCTGTCGTCGAGGGCGAACTCCTTGTTGATGAGACTGACGGCCAGGTCGATGTCGTCGGAGAAATAGACCACCACGCGCACGGTGATCAGGTTCTCGATGTCCCGCAGGCGGCTGTAGTAGCCCCCCCGTTCGGTGAGGAACTTCTTCAAGGTGGCCCTGGACATCAGATCGCCGGAGATGGCACTGATCGGCAACGAAGTTTTGTTGAACACTTCGCCGAGATTGATCATCAACCGTTCGCTGTAGGCACGATAAAGCTCGAAGCTTTCGTCGTATTGATCCAGCAGCGTACTGACATGCTGTGCGTGTAAAAGTGGGTTCTTGGAGTCCATATGCCGTAACGTCATTCGCCGATCGTTTCAAGAATGATTCCTGGTCGCATCGCGCGGGCCGCCAATGCCGACGCCCCTGTAAGAGTCCGTGGCAGTATATGCAATCTTCTGGCCGTAGACAAAAAAAAAGGTGACGAACGAATCGTCACCTCAAAAAAGTTGGTTCGATTGTTGATCTGAATCAACCGTATCGTCCCTCGATATAATCGGCGGTCTCCCGATGCAGGGGGGTCACGAACAATTTCTCGGTCGGTGAATGCTCAACCACACGGCCCATCAGCATGAAGATGCACTCCTCGCTCGCCCGTCTGGCCTGGGCCATGTTGTGGGTGACGATCAGAATCGAATAGCGACCGCGCAACTCCCAGATCAGCTCCTCCACGGCGGCGGTTCCCTTGGGGTCGAGGGCCGAGCAGGGCTCGTCCATCAACAGGATCGTCGGCTTCACCGGCAACAGGCGCGCGATGCACAGTTTCTGCATCTCCTCCAGGGAGAGCCCCACCGTGGCTTTCTGATCCAGTCGATCCTTCATCTGATCCCACAACAGCACCTGACGCAAGGCATCCTCGACGATGCCGTCCGCCTCGCTTCTGGAAATCTTGCTCCCGCGCTCCTCATGGATCCGATACCCGAACAAAATGTTCTCGCGAATCGAGATCGGCAGGGGGTTGGGCCGCTGAAACACCATGCCCACCTGTTTGCGCAGTTGCGCCAACTCCACGCCCGGTGCGTAGACGTTCTGGTTGTACACCTCGATGGACCCCTTGATGCGCACGTACCCGAGTCGTTCGTTGATACGGTCCACGCTGCGCAAAAAGGTCGATTTGCCGCAACCGCTCGGACCGATCAGGCTGGTGATGATCCCCTTCTTGATCTTGAGGTTGATGTCGAACAGAGCCTGAAAGGTTCCGTACCACAGGTTGAGATCCTGGGTCTGGATGGCCAACTCCGGGGCGTTGGCCACGCCGGAGGATGGGGATTGGGTCATCATCCGAACTTTCCTCCGATGTAGTCGTTGGTGCGGGAGTCCTGGGCCTCCCCGTTGAAAAGCGCCTCGGTGGTGCCGATCTCGACGCATTCGCCGTTCAGGAAAAAGGCGGTGCGATCCGCCAGCCGGTTGGCCTGCTGCACCAGGTTGGTGACCAGAATGATGGTCATTTCCGATTTCAACTCCTTGAGCACATCCTCGATGCGCATGGTGGTCACGGGATCGACCGCGATGGAGAATTCATCGAGCATGAGGATCTCCGGGCTTTGGGAGAGGGCTCGGGCGATGGTCAGCCGCTGCTGCTGACCACCCGAAAGCAGACTCCCCAGATGGTTGAGCCGATCCTTCACCTCGTCCCACAAAGCCGCGCGCCGCAGACACCGTTCCACCAGTTCATCCAGGTCGCTCCTCGAACCGGCGGTGCCGGCCATGCGCGGGGCCAGGGCCACGTTGTCGTAGACCGACAGGGGCAGTCCGACCGGCAGAGGGAAGACCACCCCGATCTTGCGCCGCAGGTCGTAAACGTTGCGCCAGGAGCGGGTGTCCAGACCGTTGATGCGGATCGTGCCGGTGACCGCCATGTTGGGCCGCATCATGTCCATGCGGTTGATGGCGTTCAGAAAGGAGGTCTTGCCACTGTTGGCCGGTCCGATGATGCCGAAGATTTCGTTTTCGAACACCTCCAGGTTGACGCCTCCCAGGGCCTGCTTGCCGCCATACGCGATGGCGAGGTTTCTGACCTCGATCTTGTGGTTTACCATTTCTTTTTCCCCCGCAGCCGCATCCGGATCCAGATGGCGAAGAAGTTCATGATCAGGACAATCCCCACCAGAACCAGGGCCACGCCGAAGGGCAGGCTTTCCGGCACGTCCGGCACCTGGGTGGCGACTACGAACAGGTGCAGGGCCAGGGCCATGGTCTGATCGAAGACGCTGTTGGGCAGAAACGGCAGGAACATGGCGGCACCGGTGAACATGATCGGCGCGGTCTCCCCCGCGGCACGCGACACCTGAAGAATCACCCCGGTCAGGATGCCGGTGAAGGCGTTGGGCAGCACCACGTTCCAGATGGTCTGCCAACGGGTGGCGCCCATGTTCCAACAGGCCTCCCGGAACGAGCGGGGCACGGCTTGCAACGCCTCCCAGGAGGAGACGATCACCACCGGCAGGGTCATGATGGCCAGGGTGAGGCTGGCGGCCAGGATGCTGGTACCGAACCGGAAGAAAACCACGAAGGCCCCCACCCCGAACAGGGCATGGACGATCGACGGAACCCCGGCCAGGTTGATGGTGGCCAGATTGATCATGCGGGTCAGGAGGTTGTCCGGCGCATATTCGCTCAAGTAGATGGCTGCGGCCACGCCCAGGGGCACCGAGGCCAACAACGACACCACCACCAGCCAGATGGTGCCGAACAGGGCCGGAAAGATCCCACCCTGGGTCATGCCATTGGTGGGATGGTCGAAAATGAAGGTCCAGCTGATGGCTGGGGCCCCCTTGTAGAGAAGGGTGCCGATGATGACGATCACCGGTATGATCAGAATCACCAGCATGATGCCGAAAAGCAGCTTGAAGCGCTTTTGCACCTGGTCATTCCGTTGGTTGATCCCAGTGGCTTCGAACATGGTCGTTACCCCTTGCGAACGCCGCGCACGATGAAGTCGGCGGTCATGTTGATCAGAAAGGTGATGAGGAAAAGGAAGATGCCGATGGCGAACAGGGATTGATAGTGGGGCGATCCCACGGCGGTCTCCCCGAGTTCGGCGGCGATGGTGGCGGTGAGGGCGCGGAACGAGTCGAACACCGAGGTCGGGATGTTGATCGAGTGACCGCTGGCCATGAGGATGGCCATGGTTTCGCCAAAACCGCGTCCCACCCCGAGAAGACCCGCAGAGAGCAGGCCGTTCTTGGCCGCCGGGAGCACCACCTTGCGGATGGTCTGCCAACGGGTGGCGCCCAGGGCCTCGGCAGCCTCCCGATAGGTATCGGGCACCGCCTTGAAGGCATCCTCGGCGATCGAGGTGACGATGGGGGCGGCCATCAAGGCCAGAATCAGCGCCGAATTGAGCACCCCAAGGCCCATGGGCACGTCGAAGGTGTCGATGATCAGAGGGTTCATGATCGACAGGGCGATGAAACCCCACACCACAGACGGGATCGCGGCCAGAAATTCGATCAGGATCTTCAAGGTCTCGCGGGTCTTGCCCGTGGCGAATTCGGCGATGTAGATGGCCGCGCCGATGGAAAACGGCAGACAGATGGCCATGGCCAGAATGGTCACGGCAGCGGTTCCGGCCACCATGGCCAGGATGCCGTAGGTGGCATTGTTCAACGACGTGGGACGCCACTTCGGCGACAGAAAAAACTCACCCACGTTCATGTCGTGGATGATGAACCCCATCCCCTCCTTGAAAACGAACAGAAAAATTCCAACCACGAAGATGATGGCCGAAATCCCGCACACGAACATCAGAATCTCGAACCCCTTGTCGATGTACCAGTTCTTGTCCCTGGCATCGACGGCACTGTTGGCAAGGGCATCCATGGTCACACCCCCTCCCGGCCCGCCAGGATATCCATCAACTCGCGCAACTGCCCGGCCAGATCCCGATAGATCTCCTCATAACGCCGATTGGCCGAGTTGCGCTCCTCGTTCGCTTCGGGCAACGCGCCCACATCCCAATCGAGAAACGCGGCGTGAAACGGCGGTTTGGAAATGTAGGAACGGACCCGGCCCTGCAAGGCGATGATGACGTCGATGGCATCCAGGTTCACCTGGGAGAGCCCCCTGGGTTGCATTTCCGCGATGTTGATGCCAATGCCGCGCATGAACTCCACCGCGCGGGGATCCGGGGCCTTGGCCGGGGTGCGACCGGCGCTGCTGAAGCGGCACGCCTTCTCGTACCCCTTGTTGGCCATGGCCTCGGCCATCAACCCCAGGGCGCCGTTCTCCTCGTCCAGGAACAACACGTTGATCACCTTGGCCGGCGGCATCTCGCCGGTCAACCAGAACACCACCTCCTCGCACAGATTGGTGGCGCGGTTGCCGACCCGCTCGAGCATGGTGAAGATCACATACAGATCCACGATGTCCCGCGAATGGCCCGCGTGGCTATCCCCCTCGGCGACCAGATCGCGAATCGCCTGTTCCAACCCCTTGTTCAGCTGGGCATTCAACTCCATGGTGCTCCGCGCCAGCCCGGCGTTCTCCTGGATGAAAGCGGAGAGCGCCTGATGCAGCATGTTGCGGGAGGCGTTCGCCATGGACTCCAACTCCTGGCGCAGAATGCCGGCAGGGGGGCTCTCCAGATCCAGACCTTCCCGACAGATGTTGACCGCGTAGTCCGCGATCCGCTCCAGTTCGTAGATCATGCGCAGACTCGACGAGATCAGCCGCAAATGACCCGCGCTCGGCAGATGGCGCGCAATGAAGGCGTGACACATCTGGTCCACCTGCTGACACTGACGGTCGAGGGGCTCATCCATCAGGATGGTCAGGTTGGCCAGGGCCTCGTTGCCGGACAACAGCGACTGAACGGCGTTCTTCAGGGCGTTCTCCACCCCGGCGCCCATGTCGGCCACGGCCTGACGGATCTGATTGAGGTCCTGTTGCAATCTTTTTTCGTAAATGGGCATCGTTGGCTCCGTTCCAGAATCGCGTTGACGCAACGCGGATCAAAATCAAGACAAATCCCGCGCGTCAGGCGCGGGATCATGCCATGCTCCCCATGGGCGCGGCGGTTACGCCCGTGGATCCGGTCAACAACCCCGATCCACGGGCGTTGGGATCACTTCTTGGCGCACTTCACCGGACGCACCGGGGCATAGCCCTTATCCATGATGATGCACTGCCCCTCGTCGCTCTTGATCCAATCGAGATAGGCCTTGACATCGCCGGCGGGTTCGCCCTTGGTGTACATGAAGAGCGGACGGGCGATGGGATAGGTGCGGGCCACGGCGTTGTCCATGTTGGCCTCCACCGGGGTGGACTTGTCATCCTTGGCCACCGGCGGCTTCTTGACGTGGGGCGAATCATACGCCAGACCACTGTAGCCGATGGCGCACGGTGTCTTCTCCACCAGATCGACCACATCCTTGGAGCCGTGCATGTCCTTGGTGCCGAGGCGGAAGTCCCGCTTTTCGCCCAGCACCGCCTCCTGGAAATAGACATAGGTGCCGGAGTTGTTCTGACGGCTGACGACGATGATCTTGTCCCCCTTGCAACCCGGCACCTTCAAGCCGAGATCGCTCCATTTGGTCGCCGGTCCGTCGTCGCCGTAGATGTCGGCCAACTGCTTGACGGTGATCGACTTCATCGGATTGTCCTTGTGGACGAAGATGGCCAGGGCATCATACCCCACCAGATGCTCGATCGGGGTGATGCCGTTCTTCTTGGCCTCGTTGATCTCCTTGTCCTTCATGGCGCGGCTGGAATTGGCCAGATCGACGGTGCCGTTGATCATGGCGGCGATGCCGGTGCCCGAGCCACCACCGGTCACGGCCACGGCCACCTCGGGTTTGATCTTCTGATAGGCTTCGGCCCAGGCCTGGGCCACGTTGACCAGGGTGTCGGACCCCTTGTTCTGGATCATGGTGCGCGCCTCGGCCTGACTCGAAGCCAGAAGATACCCCCCGATCGCCAGGGTGGCGGCCAGGGACAATGACTTGAATTTCATGCTTTCTTTCTCCCATTTTTTTAGTTATTGATTGATTTTTTTAACAATTTATATCATTACTACAGACTCGATTCCATCATAATGAACAGATATTAACAAATCATGATCTCTTCATGAAAAAACCAGACACATGCCATTAAACAAATGGGAACCAACCATGAAAAACATGAAAGGCGCGTGTCAATCGCATAAGCAAGCCATAAAAACAAAAAAACCCCGGCTCCATGAGGAACCGGGGGGACAAAAGGACCGACAACCCAGATGAAAGACTAGCCGATCTGGATCACGATACCGTGCAGCACCTGGGCCGCCTCACGCATCTTGGCGGCAATGTTGCGGATATGACGATAGACTTCGCGACGCTTGAGCATCTCGACCACATGAACCATGGCCTGAACCTCGGCGCCATCCGCATGGGAGCGCATGCGATTGAGGTCATCGTCGATGCTGTAGAGTTGGCTCAACGCCTTGCGGTAAACGCGATCGACGTTGGCCAGGCACTGCAAACCGACCTGGGCATCAGGCTCGGCCTGGGCCGGGGTGGTGTCGAGCTTGGCGAAACCGCGTTGCATGGCGGCGGCGGACTCACGCAGGATCACGGCCATTTCGAGGAGATAATTGTCGCTCTTGATCTTGAGCGCCTCCATCTCTTCGATGACAACGCGGATCGAGGCGACCGGCACCTCCAGGGCGGTGATCGAACGCAGCACGTCTTCGCGGTCGATCGGGGTGGAAAAGGCGTTGTTGAGGATGTCCAGATGCTTCTCGCGCAGTTCGCGGGAACGGGTCTCGAGCTGCATGATTTCGTGGAAGCGAGCCGTGGTGGCCTCGGACATGTAATCGACCGCCACGGTCATGCCCTTGCTCAGCACTTCAGCTTGAACGCTGATCATGTCCAGGAAGGGAGGAATGCGTGGAAAAACGTTGTCGAGCATCTTGGTGAAGGGGGAAGATCCGCCGCTCATGAAATTCTCCTTATATGACCCATATGGTGTGTTGGATGCGTCTCTTTTTTCCGCGGTCTCCCGAGGGAGGTCTCACGGTGGGGGGAGGGGAACCTCCCCCCGGAGGTTTTTTGTCACGTTGGACGACCGCGATCAACGGGCGCCACTGACGTGGGTGATCATGTCGGCCAGCATGTAGGTCAGACCGCCCACCAGGCCGGAGCCGGGGATGGTCAGAATCCAGGTGGCGAAGATCTCCTTGCCCTTGCGCCACTTCACCGCCTTCGGCTGCTCGGCGGTGCCCACGCCCATGATGCTCGAGGAGGCGACATGGGTGGTGGAGACCGGGGCGCCCATGTTGGCGGCGCCGAAGATCACCGCGGCGGCGGTCAACTGAGCATTGAACGAATGGATCGGACGAACGCGGAAGATCCCGAAGCCAACGGTGCGCACGATGCGCCAGCCACCCATCGAGTTGCCGGCGGTGATGAAGATGGCGCAGGTGAGGATCACCCAGAACGGAATGTGGAATTTATCGATCTCACCGCCCAGAAGCAAGGCCAGGGCGATGATGCCCATGGATTTCTGGGCGTCGTTGGTGCCGTGAGAGAAGGAGAGGGCCGCGGCGCTACCCCACTGCGACCACTTGAAGAACTTGTCCACGCGCGGTTTGGCGTTGGCCACGAGGCGCCGGGCAATTTTTTGGAAGATCCAGGCAAGCCAGAAGCCGAGAATCGGGGAGACGAACAGCGACAGCAACACTTTCATGACGCCGGTCAGCTTGCCCTTGGTGACCAGGGCTTCCCAACCCCACATGACGTGATCGGAACCGGCGGCGAAGAGCACCGCGCCGGCAATGCCGCCCACCAGGGCATGGGAAGAGGAGGAGGGCAGACCGAACCACCAGGTGAAGAGGTTCCAGAAAATCGATCCGAAGATGCCGCACAGGAGAATCATCAGCGACATGTTGGCGTTCAGATCCTTGATGCTCACGAACTTGCCGATGGTATCCGCCACCGCGGTACCGCCGAGCATGGGCCCGATGAAGTGGAAGACACCCGTGAGGATCGCTGCCTGGATCGGGGTCATCGCCCGCGAGGCGATGATGGATCCGGTGATGTTGGAGGCATCGTGAAAGCCGTTGGTGAAGTCGAAGATCAGAACCACGATGATCGCGATCCACATCATCATCATAACCGTGCTGTTATCCATCGTCTCTCACCTCATGCGCCCCGTTGAGTGGCCAATACCGTTTCATACCCATGATGTTCTCCCCTTGTGTCTGAAAATGAACCATTCCGAACCCAATGTACCAAAACCCAATGCCGTGACCATGCGCTTTCCGTCCCCATCATCCTTCACGGAAAGCCAATCAATTTAACACTCTCCTTAAACAGACTTGATGCTAACAGCCCTGGATTAACTCAAAATTAAGCGATTATTAAGGGTTTGTTAAAAGAATCTTGCAAAAAGGATCGAAACGTAAAATAATTCTTAAAATCAATATAAAATGACCAAAATAATCATAAAACACCCCATCAAACGGACCGCGTGCTTTACAATGGCGCCCATTGTAAAGCACGCGTTAAGAAACGTTTATCCGATCTGCGCGACGATGCCATGCAGCACTTCGGCGGCATCACCGATCTGCAGGGAGACGCTGCGCATATGACGATACGCCTCGCGCCGCTTGAGAATGTCCACCGTATGGATGAAGGTGGCCACGCGGATATCCTCGTCCTTGGCCTTGATCGCCTCCATGTCCTCGTTCAAGGTGTAAAGACGGCCCAGACCCTTGCGGTAGATCGCGTCCACCCGTCCCGGACAGGCCACGGCGGCCAACGCGTCCGGATCGGCCTGACCCGGCTTGGTGGACAGCTTCGAATACCCGCGTTGCAGCGCGGCGGTAGCCTCGCGCAGCACGATGGCCATTTCCAGAAGGTACTTGTCCGATTCCACACCCAGGGCACGCATCTCCTCGAGGGTCTCGCGAATCTCCTCGACCGGGGTCTCCAGGGTGTTGATCGCCTCGTTCAGGTCCGCCCGATCGATCGGGGTGGAGAACGAATCGCTCAACTTGTCCAGATGGCGAATGCGCAACTCCTTGGCGCTGCTTTCCAGATCGGCCAGGGCCTGATACCGGATCGGTTCCGGATCGGTCAGACAATCCACCGCAGTGCTCATGCACTTGGCCAGAATCTCGGACTGGGCGCTCACCATGTCCAGAAACGCCGGCATGGGGGGCAGAATGGCATCGATAATTTTACTCATGCATCTCTCCTTACTGTCTTTTGGTTGAATGACTCAACAACAGATACAAACGAAACCCAGGGGACACCCCCTCACCCACCACCGGAAAACGCCCTCGCGGAACATTCCGGCGGACAAAACCCTATACCCACGACTCCGCCAGGGGCGGAAACCGGCAGATGAACCGACTGCCACTGCCCAGATGACTGACGATCTCCAGCTTGCCGTTGGCGCGGAGCATGGCCTGTTTCACCAGGGCCAACCCCAAACCGGAACCATGATCGTCGTGCAGGTCCGGTTGTTCGACCTTCTGCTGGGCATTCACCCGATAAAACCGTTCGGTCAGACGCGGCAGATGGTGGCAGGCGATCCCCGGACCGTTGTCCGTGACCGTCAACATCGGACGGCGTTGCTCATCCAGCTCCCAGGTCACCCCCACCTCGCTCCCGGCTGGGGTGTGTCGCACCGCGTTGGTCAAAAGGTTGCTCGCCACGCAGCGCACCAGTTCGCGATTGGCCTCGAATGGAAACGATCCGTCGATCCCGGTCACGAATCGATGTCCCAATTCACCGCTCAAGGCCTCGGCAGCCTCGATCATCTCCCCCAGAAACGGCTCCATGGCCAACCGTTCCACCGGGAACCCATAGCGCTTGGTTCCCAACCGCAACAGCCGGGTCTGATCCTCGATCAACGCCTGCATGCGCAAGCTCTGCTTGTGCAGCAGTCCGATGGCGTTCTCCCAATGGGGGGAGGCGGGTTCCATCTCCGGCAACAACTCCAGAACCCCGCGAAATACCGTGAGCGGGGTCTTCAACTCATGGGAGATGTTGTCCATGAAGTCGTTCTGCCGCTGATCCAGATGATACGGTCCGGAGATGTCGCGAATCAGCACCAGCCACCCCTCATCCCCCTTGAGGGCCAGGAAACGGAACTCCAGGACCTGATTGCCATTCACCGGCGAGGCCAGCTCGATGGGCCGGGTGAAATCCTCGCGACGCAGATAGTCGTCGAGCAGAGGATCTTCCATGTGCATCGCCAAGGGTCTGCCCATGTGCCGTTCCGGGCAGAGTTCCAGCATCTGCCGCGCCTCGGGATTGAACCAGCACACCCCGAAGCGGTAATCGAGCAGCAGCACGCCATCCGGCAGGGCATCCATGGCGGCGCGCCAACGGTTGAAGGCCACCTTCCAGCGCTGACGCAAATGGGGATCGTCCCCGCGCGCCAGACAGACATCCGGGATATCCTCGTCATCCACGACCGGTTCGGGTCGCAGACGGTACCCGACCAGCAGCACGATGCCCATCGGCACGAGCCAGACCCACACCGAAACGCTGGACAGACTCCACAGGCAGGCCGGCAAAAAACCGAGCACCGCCAGCCAGGCCAGGGCGCGCGCCTGGTTCATGGTTGCGGCTTGGCGGAAAACATGTATCCCGCACCGCGCACGGTTTGCAGCAGAACATCCTTGCCGAAGGGCTCCAGGAGCTTGCGCAGCGCCCGCACATGCACGTCCACGGTACGATCCCCCACATGCACATGCCGTCCCCAGACCAGATCCAGCAACTGATCGCGGTGGTAGACCCGATCCGGATGGGTGATGAAAAAGCCGAGCAGCCGGAACTCCATGGCGCTGCACTTGAGCGGATAGCGGTGGATGCTGATCAGGTGGCGCGCCCGATCGAGCACCAGTCCGGCAAACTCCACCTGATCATCAAGCATGGAGGGTTCGATGCGTCGCAGGGCGGCACGAATGCGGGCGAGCAGTTCCTTGGAGGAGAACGGTTTGGTGATATAATCGTCCGCGCCATGATCCAGACCGCTTACCTTGTCGCTCTCCTCCCCCTTGGCGGTGAGCATGATCACCGGGATGCTCCGGGTCAGATCGTCCTTTTTGAGCTGGCGCAGGTAGTCCAGCCCCGAGGTTCCCTTGAGCATCCAGTCCAGGAGGATCAGATCCGGGGTGATGTTGCGCATGAGTCCCTGGGCCTCGGGCACGCTGGAGGCCTCGAGGCTCTCGAAACCGGCGTTGGCCAGGATCAGACAGACGGTATCCCGTATATCGGCCTCGTCATCGACGATCAACACCTTGGAACGCACCCCAGCCATCCTGACCCACTCCCATCGCAAGAGCGATTGACCTTCAACCCTCTTTCCACCCGGTCACCATGCCCAACCCGAACCGCATCGATGACCAACCCATCCAGGAGCCGGATCCGATGGACCCTTCCCCTCGCCACCCCGAAAAACCGCCCGCCGAGCCCCCTCTCGCCTGGCTGCGCGCCCATGGGCTGATCCTGCTGGTAGCCCTTCTGGGCGGAATCTTTTCGCTGTTCCTCTTTTTGAGCGTGCGCTTGCAGATCACCCACCACCTTCGACAGGAGTTCGCCTGGGTGGCCCAGGATCGCCAGCGGGCGGTCCAGAAGAGCCTGGAGAGCACCACCACCGCGCTCCACGAACTGCACGACCTGATTCAATCCGCCCCGGAGGTCAACGAATCGACCTTCCAGCGTATCGCCACCCTGATCCGTGGCCGTCATCCAGGGATCGAATCCCTGCAGTGGATCGCCCTGACACCCGCCCGGGATGACCAACCGGAAGCCGCGCGCGTCACCTATCTGGAACCCTTCTCCTTCCCGCTCTTCAGCCGCGGACACGACCACTATGCCGATCCCCTCCAACGCTCCTGGCTGGAAGAGGCACGCGACAGCGGCACCATGGTGGTCAGCCAGAGGATCGCGCTCACACCGGGCGATCCGAACCGTTTCGGCTTTCTGGCCGCCCTGCCGGTCTACCGCTCGGATGTGCGTTCGCTCTCGGTACTGGAGCGACACGCCTTCTTAAGCGGCTACATCCTCGGGGTGTTCCAGTTCGCCACCCTCGCCGAACAGGCCATCGCCCTGCTCGAACCGCGCGGCGTGGAGTGCATCATCCTCGACGACCGGGCGCCTCCCGAGGCGCGTTTCCTGCACTTCTATGCCTCTCGTCTCATCGGCGCGCCGTTCTCCTTCGCCGACCCCCACGACTGGAAAGCCTGGATCGAACGACCCGATCCCAAACTCACCGCCACCAACCGCTTCGGCAACCGCGACTGGTCCATCACCTGCTCCCAGACCGACCATTTCCGCTCCGCGGAGTGGTTCGTGCACGGGGATTGGGTGGTGTTTCTGGCCGGACTCCTGCTCACCATCCTGCTGGTGCATCACCTGTGGCGCATCAACCGCGAACTGACCCTGCGCACCCGCATGGCCCGCCGCATGGAAAAATCCGAACGGCTGTTGAGCATTCTTTTCTACCGCTCCCCGGACACCATCCGTCTGGTGGACCGGTCGGGCAACCCGCTCTTGATCAACCGTACCCGCGCCGTCATCGACAACGATGCGTCGGATCCCCTGGTCGTCCAACCGGAGGGATTCCGGGAGCTTTATCGCCACACCCTGGAGCAGGCCTTCGCCATGAACGAAGTCCACCACCTGCACCATCGCGCCGGACACGACCGCTGGTTCGAAATCCGCGTCGTGCCTTTGCGCGAGGAGACCGGGGCCCCCACGGCCATGGTGGTCACCACCGACATCTCGGTGATCAAGTTGCTGGAGGAGCAGGCCGCCAAGAATGCCCGCCTGGCCGCCCTGGGGCTCATGGCCGCCGGTGTGGCCCACGAGATCAACAACCCCAACAACTCGATCTATTACAACGCCAGCATGCTCGCCGACGCCTGGCCCACCGTGAAGTCGATCCTGGACGACTACCATCGGGAACAGGGCGATTTCGTGATTTCCGGCCTCTCCTACGCGGAGATGGGCGAAAAGATCCCGAAGATCATCGGCTGGATCCTCGACAACACCGAACGGATCAAAAAGATCGTCGAGGCCTTGAAAAACCTCTCCCGCGACGAATCGACCACCGTCCGGCACCCGGTCGATCTGGCGGAACTGGCCAGAGGAGCGCTGGTCCTGCTCAACACCACCATCCAAAGCCATACCGAGCGGTTCACCCACCACTTCCCGGAAAATCTTCCACCGGTTTCCGGCCATCCGCAGCAACTCGAACAGGTGCTGATCAACATCCTCGTCAACGCCCTGCAATCCCTGCCCGATCGCGGCCACGGCGTCCATCTGGAGGCTGTCCACGACGAGGCCAACCGCCAGGTCATTCTCATCGTGCGCGATCAGGGGTGCGGCATCCCCGCGACGGTGTTGGAAAAAATCACCGAACCCTTTTTCACCACCCGTCTTGAGAAGGGCGGGACCGGACTGGGACTTTCCATTTCCGCGTCCATCGTCAAGAATCATGGTGGTCGGCTGCGCTTCGAATCCCGACCCGACCAAGGCACCACGGTATTCGTCCATCTCCCCTGTCATGGAGATCTTGCATGAACGATGGCAAGCTCACCGGCAAACCGCCGGTCATTCTCGTCGATGACGAAGAACACGTCCTCAACAGCTTAAGCCTGTTCCTGCGCGGTTCGGGCATCAAGGAGGTGGTCACGGTAAACGACAGTCGCGATCTGATGGCCATGCTGGCCCGCCGCAAGGCCATGGCCGTGATCCTCGATCTGTTCATGCCCCATCTCTCCGGCCTGGAGCTTTTGCCGGAGATCATTCGCCACCACCCGGAGGTGCCTGTGGTGGTGGTGACCGCCTCCCAGGAGGTGGAAACCGCCGTCACCTGCATGCGCGAGGGGGCGTTCGACTATCTGGTGAAACCGGTGGAACGGACCCGCTTCGTCACCACCGTGCGCCGCGCGATCGATACCTTCCTGCTGCGCAAGGAGGTCCATGCCTTAAAAAGCTATCTGATCCACGGCGGCCTGATCCACGAAGAGGCCTTCCGTCCGATCCTGACCAACTCCACCCAGCTCAAGGGCATTTTCCAATACATCGAGGCCGTGGCCGGCAGCGGCGAAACCATTCTGATCACCGGCGAAACCGGGGTCGGCAAAGGGCTGATCGCCGAGGCGATCCACCAGGTGAGCGGTCGCTCCGGCGCTTTCGTCCCGCTCAACGTCTCCGGACTCGACGACGCCCAGTTCTCCGAAACCCTGTTCGGCCATCGCAAGGGGGCCTTTCCCGGCGCCGACACCAACCGGGAGGGGCTGGTGGCCCGCGCCGCGGGGGGCACGCTGTTTCTCGACGAGATCGGCGATCTCGAGCCCGCCTCCCAGGTCAAGCTGCTCCATCTGTTGCAGGAGCAGAGCTACTTCCCCCTGGGTTCCGATGTCCCCAAACCCAGCAACACCCGCATCCTCACCGCCACCAACACCGATCTGCGCAAGATGATCGCGGCTGGCACGTTCCGACAGGATCTCTACTACCGGCTCACCTCCCACCGCGTCGAGATCCCCCCCTTGCGGGAGCGACCCGAGGACATCCCGCTGCTGCTGGGGTTCTTCACCCAGGAGGCAGCCCGCTCCATGAACAAGTCCGTGCCCAACACCCCACCGCAACTGCTCACCCTGCTGGGGGCCCACCACTTCCCCGGCAACGTCCGGGAACTGCGCGCGCTGGTGCATGATGCGGTGGCGCTCCATTCCGGCGGTCCGACCCTCTCCATGGAGAGCTTCCACCAGGCGGTCCGCGCCCACAACCATTCCAACCACGCAACCCTGGAACGGCTGGAAGGAGGCACAGCCCCCAACGCGACGCTGTTCACCTCCGGCCCGTTCCCCACCCTCAAGGAGGGGATCGACGCCATGGTGCTGGAGGCGATGCGCCGCGCCAACAACAACCAGGGCATCGCCGCCACCCTGCTCGGCATCACCCGGCAATCCCTGAATCGCCGACTGATCAACATGCGCACCAAACACGGGTCGTCTGATCTCGATCCCTTGATGGAATAATTTGGTGCAATTTTAACAAGGGTGCAGCAATTGCTGCTATTGTATCATTTTGCTGCACCCCTTTTCCAGGCAGAATTCGTATTCGATCAAAAAAAATCCATCCATTTCGCAACCTTCCCCGCAGACCCCCGTGCAATCGAATCAGAACATTGAATTTTAATATTTTTCTCAATTCCTTCCCATTCCCGAACCCGATTTCCCATTCGCCAAATCCAAGCCCATCGCCACAACTTTGACATTTAGAATATTCTGATATAATTATATTTGTAAGAAAAATCCCCACATCACCCCACACCCATCATCCATCACCGCACCATCTCCCCCCGCGCCGTCTCCGGCCACCCCAGCCCCGCCAATCGCCCGCCCCCCGCACCAGAATCCCAATCGGGATGGACGCTCCACCCAAACACGAACAATACCGATCCCCGTCCCCATGACCACGTAAAAGCCATGGCTATTTCATTCAGGCAGTGCTAGAATTCCCGCCGGTTTCAACTCACACTCAAGATTCTGGGAGACCGCCCAATGTCCAATACGAAGTCCGAAGAGTCCAAAAAGTCCGAAGATACCCACCACAAAGGTCGCCATCACGCCCATTCCCGCCACAAGGAAGTCGTCCTGGGTACCGGGAGTCAACAGGCCAAACGGTCCGCGCATCCCAAACTGAAAAAGATCTCCGAAGAGGAGTATCTCAAAATCATGGGCCCGCTCCACATCGAGCTGGTAAAAATGCAGAACTGGGTCAAGGAGAACGGCCACAAGATCATCGCCATCTTCGAAGGACGCGACGCATCGGGCAAGGGTGGCACCATCAAACGGTTCATCGAACACCTCAACCCGCGCGGCTGCCGGGTCGTGGCCCTGGAAAAACCGACCGATCAGGAGCGGTCCCAGTGGTATTTCCAACGCTACGTCAAACACCTCCCCTCTGCCGGCGAAATCTGCATGTTCGACCGCAGCTGGTACAACCGTTCCGGCGTGGAGCGGGTGATGGGCTTTTGCACCAAGGATCAGGTCAAGGAGTTCCTGCGCACCGTGCCCGAATTCGAACGGCAACTGGTGGCCTCCGGCATCACCCTCTTCAAGTTCTACTTCTCGGTGAGCAAGGAAGAGCAACTCCGCCGCTTCAACAGCCGTCAGAACGACCCCCTCAAGCAGTGGAAACTCTCCCCGGTGGACAAGGAGTCGCAAGACAAGTGGGATGAATACACCAAGGCCAAGGAGGACACGTTCTTCTACTCCTCCACCGAACAGTGCCCCTGGACCATCATCAAGTCCAACGACAAGAAACTGGCCCGCATCAACGGCATCAAGTACGTGTTGAGCTGTCTGCCCTACACCGGCAAAAAACCGGAACTCCTCGACTACGACAAGCGCGTGGTGCGCACCGTCTTCGAAGAGATCGGCATCGATTGATTCACCCGCGCATCGCCCCCGTCCCTCCCGTGGATGACGCCTCCTCCGGGAAGGCCGGGGGCGATGATGGGATGATTGACAATCCGAGCGTATCGGGTAGAATATCTCCCATGAACCCAACCCTGACCGCCTTTCTTCGAGGAGTCGGCAACATCCTCGAAAGCGACCCTCTGCAAGCATCCGGTGGGATGAGTTATCTTCACCACCCGCATGCCCCCTCCCCCGCTTTCAACCCGTGAGGCGGCCTTTCTCAACGCCTGTTCCCAGTAGTCTCGATCGTGGGTGGATCAACCGCCGTGGCGGTGGCCGTCGCCTTTGTCACAGGAAAGTTCCTGGTGCGTACACCCAAAAGTGACGCCGATTCTTCCTTGAAGAACCTTCAATCCCGATCAGCCTCGACCAGTGAATAAAGCAGACGGATCTCCTCGGGCCAGAGGGTTTCGTCGATGGTCTCCAGGACCAGCGGGATCTCCTCGAGACGGGGATCGTTCATGATGAAGCGGAACGGCTCCAGGCCGAGCTTTCCCTTGCCGATGCTCTGATGGCGGTCCACCCGATCGCCGAGGTCCGGCTTGGAGTCGTTCAGATGCATCCCCTTGAGATAGGAAAAACCGACGATCGATCCGAAACCGGCCATGACCTCCGCATAGCTGGCCGCGTCGCGCAGATCGTACCCGGCCACGAAGGCGTGGCAGGTATCCAGACAGACCCCGATGCGTGATTGGTCCTCGATCCGCTCGATCAGATAGGCGAGCTGCTCGAAGGCAAACCCCAGATTCGACCCCTGTCCGGCGGTGTTCTCGATCACCGCCGTGACCCCCTGGACCGCCTCCAGGGCGCGGTTGACCGACTCGGCGATCCGATCCAGACACGCCTCGGGCGAAATCTGGCGCAGATGACTGCCGGGATGGAAGTTCAACCGGTTCAGTCCCAGCAGACGGCAACGCTCCAACTCGTCGATGAAGGCCTCCAGCGACTGTTGTCGGGGCCCCTCCTCGGGATGGCCGAGATTGATCAGATACCCGTCATGCGGCAATACGTCGTCGGCGCGAAAGCCCCCCTCCGCCATCCCCTGGTGGAAGGCGTCGATCTCCGGGGTGGTCAAGGGCCTGGACTTCCACTGGCGCTGATTCTTGGTGAACATCGCGAAGGCGCGCGCGCCGATCGCACGGGCATTGAGCGGGGCATTGCCCACCCCGCCCGCGATGCTCACATGCGCGCCGACCCGTTTCATCGCTTGCCGCCCCGGCCCCTGCCCTTGGCGCGCGCGTTCGTTTGGCGCTTCTTTCCCTTGGACCCGACACCCTTCTTGTCCGATCCCTTGCCGCGCCTGGCCGGCTTGGATGCGGTCTTGGCGCGCTTGTCGCTCTTGGTCCGTTTGTCGCTCTTGGTCCGTTTGTCGGTCTTGGCGCGCCTGGCCGCCTTCGGCACCACCATCAAACGCCGCTCCTGACCCACCGTGGGGATCATCTCCTCCAGGGTTGATGTCAGGAAGGCCTCGGAAAAGAGCTGCTGCTCGTCCGCGGTCAACTCCCGCTCCACGACGGGAACCTTCCCACTCATCTCGGCGCGCAGCATGTTCTGCACCTCCACGCCGATCTCCTCTTCCAACTGGTGATCCGTACCGGATTCACCCAAACCGCTCGTTCCTGACATCTCAACCTGCCCTGATAAAAAGTGAAACGATGAAAAAGATTGCAAAACAGACGATACTCACCACCAGCCAGGAGCTGGTCTCCTTCTTGACCCCTTCCACCTGCTTGCCGAGCTGCTCCACCTTCTGGTTGGATTGGACGGTGGTGTTCGCCAATTCCGTCAGACGTTTCTGCGCCCCCTTGAACTCCTCCAGACCGCGACGCACCTCCATTTTTTCCTTCTCGAGCGCGCCGGGCAGGGTGTACAGGGCCGCCTTGAGCAATCTCACCTCCTCCTCGAGAATCGCCAGCCGATCCAGAACATTGGTGGTGGAATCGGCGGCCAACTCCCGCGACCCATCCAACTGGGCATCCCCCTCACCGGTCTCATTTTCCATCGGTCTTCCCCATCTCCCTCCTATAAGGATCGATCCCGCCAGTCATGATTCGCTCAATCTGACACATCACGGCTCAAAAAGCCAGTCTCAGCGCTCGCGAAACGCCTTGTTGACCGAGGCGTAGATCGGCTTGAGCATATACTCCATCAGGGTCTTGGAACCGGTGTGGATATCCGCCTGAACCGCCATGCCGGGCAGAACCTCGTTTTGTTTCGGGTCGGTGCCCACATAGGCGTGATCCAAACGGATGATCCCCTTGTAATAGGGGGCCGGATCCGCGGGATCCTTGAAGGTGGACGCGGAGATCGATTCCAGCACCCCATCGATGCCCCCATAGCGCGAATAGTCGTAGGTGGTGACCTTGACCGTCACCCGCTGCCCCGGATGCACATGACCGATATCACGGGTGGTGATGCGGGTTTCGACCTTCCGGGTGGTCTCGACCGGCACGATTTCGGTCAACATCCCACCCGGCGGCACGACGCCACGCAGGGTCTCCATCTGCAAATTCTTGATCACCCCCTTGACCGGAGCCTTGACTTCCAACCGTTCGACGCGATTCTCCTGACGCAGCATCCCCTCTTTCAGCTGACGCAACTCCGAAGAGAGGGATCCCAGCTCCTTCAGGGCCTCCTGCCGCACCTCGTCGTCGAGAGAGGCGATCTGCTTGACCGACTCGTCCAACTCCTTGCGGGCGGTGATCAGATCCGCCCGGGTGCGCTCCAGATCGCCGGCGACACGACTGCGATCCCGTTCGCTGCCCAGGGCCGCCAGGCGGGACATCACCCCCTTGGCGAGCCCGGCACGCCGCATGGCCACCTCCTCGTCGTAATAACGCAACTGCTGCTCAAGGTTCTCCCTCTGGGTGGAAAGGCTGGTCAACCGGGTACGCCGCTGATCCATTTTGAGCCGCATCACCTCGCGCCGACTCTCCAGAAACGACCGTTGCGCGGCGAGCAGCTGCATCTGTTCGCGCTTGAGATGGTTGTATTCATTCGGAATCGATGCGAAGTCAGGCTCCTGCTCGTCCAGAAACGCACGATTGCGGGCAATCTGCGACTCCAGGGCCGCATGTCGGGCACGCATCTGATTGAGTTCGGCCAAAGCCGACTCCGGGGCCATCTGAAAGAGCACCTTGCCCGACTCGACCAACTCCCCCTCCTTGACGAGGATCGCCTTGACGATCCCTCCCTCCAGATGCTGAATGCGTTGCACCGGACCAGCGGGCATCACCTCCCCCACCGTGGCGGCCATCTCCTCCATGCTGGAGAAGGACGCCCAGACAAAGAAGAGGATCAACAGCGCGGCCATGAACACCAGGGAAAGCCGCACCAGATACGACAGACCCGACTCTTCCAACACCACGGATTGAGCCAGATAGCGCCGCTGCTTGCTCCCCTGCTTCATGGTCTGGGCGACCTTTTTCTCAGGTTTCAAGGCATCCAGATCAATGGGCGCGGGAGGCGGCGTGGATGCGGGGAGCGGCGCAGGTACGGGCTTCGGAGCGGGGGTCGGCGCGGGGGTTGGTGCTGGGGTTGGTGTGGGCTTCGGAGCCGGGGTCGGCGCAGGCGTGGAGGTCGGAGCCGGGGTCGGAGTCGGAGCCGGGGTCGGAGCGGGCGTCGGAGCGGGGGTCGGCGCGGGGGTTGGTGCCGGGGTTGGTGTGGGCTTCGGAGCCGGGGTCGGCGCAGGCGTGGAGGTCGGAGCCGGGGTCGGAGCCGGGGTCGGGGTCGGAGCCGGGATCGGAGCCGGGGTCGGAGTCGGAGCCTGGGTCGGAGCGGGCGTCGGAGCCGGGGTCGGAGCCGGGGTCGGAGCCGGGATCGGAGCCGGGGTCGGAGTCGGAGCCGGGGTCGGAGCCGGGGTCGGAGCCGGGGTCGGAGCCGGGGTCGGAGCCGGGGTCGGAG
>NZ_JBZVFG010000009.1:82021-82269 GCF_058402785.1 Candidatus Magnetaquiglobus sp. | reverse complement strand
CGGGGTCGGAGCCGGGGTCGGAGCCGGGATCGGAGCCGGGGTCGGAGTCGGAGCCTGGGTCGGAGCGGGCGTCGGAGCCGGGGTCGGAGCCGGGGTCGGAGCCGGGATCGGAGCCGGGGTCGGAGTCGGAGCCGGGGTCGGAGCCGGGGTCGGAGCCGGGGTCGGAGCCGGGGTCGGCTCGACAGTCGGCTTGGGCGCGGCACCGATGGCAAAGGTGGCCTTCATGCGTCTGATCGCCTCGGGAGTCG
>NZ_JBZVFG010000009.1:5169-81921 GCF_058402785.1 Candidatus Magnetaquiglobus sp. | reverse complement strand
GCGCGGGCGTCGGGGTCGGCGCGGGCGTCGGGGTCGGCGCGGGCGTCGGGGTCGGCGCGGGCGTCGGGGTCGGAGCGGGCGTCGGGGCCGGGGTCGGCGCGGGCGTCGGGGCCTGAGACTGAACAGACGATCCCGCCGCGAATACCGGAGCCACGGCAGGAACCCCCTGCTCCCCCTTGGGCGCCGCTCTCCCGATGGCAAACGACATGCGCGGCGCGGGACGGGACTGCGGCTTGTCGCTGGATTCGCTCATACGAAACCTCCTGGAATCTGACGCAGCACGTCATTCGGCTTGCCGGAAAGACGCAGATACCCCTGATCGAAGTAAAGCACCTGATCGGCCAGGCGGATATGGCTGGGCCGATGGGTGACGACGAAGATCGTCCGCTTGCCTCGCAACTCCTGAACCACGCGGATGAAGGCCTGGTCATCCTCCCAACCGAGACTGTTGGCCGGTTCGTCGAACAGCATGATCGTCGAGGGCTTCAGATAGGCACGCGCCAGGGAGAGCTTTTGCACCATGCTGGATGGCAACTGCGCGGATTTCTGGTCACCCACCCGGGTCCAGAACTTTTTCGGCAGGGCCATGATCTCGTCGTACACCTGGGCCTTGCGACAGGCATCCTCGATATCCTCGTCCGAGGCGGTGGCGTGGGCCAGTCGCAGATTCTGGGCGATGGTGCCGTAGAACAGATTGCACGACTGGGGCACATAGGCGATGGCATGCCGCAATTCGATGACGTTCATCTGACGGATGTCCAGACCGTCGATGCGAATGCTGCCCGCCTGCGGGGTGTAGAGACCGGCCAGCAGTTTGACCACGGTCGATTTCCCGGAACCATTCGGACCGATCAACGCCACCACCTGTCCCGGCTGCACCTCGAAGCTGATGCCCATCAGGGCCGGTTCGGCCTCCGGGATGTAGCGGATGCTCACGCGCACGAAGGAGATCTGCCCCTTGAAGCTCTTGATCGGCTCGATGGCGGTATACTCTTCCCGCTCGGGGGTGACGTTCATCAGGCTGTTGATCTGGGTGATGCTCGAGCGGACCTGTTCCAGGCGGGTCATGGCGATGAAAGCGCTCTGGATCGGGGCAAGCACCCGCCACACCAGCACCATGGAAGCGACCAGGCCACCGGTGGTCATCGATCCCTCCATCACCCGGAACACCCCCAGACCGATGACGGTCACGCCGGATCCGACGATCAACACCGTGGAGATGGCGTTGACCAGGGCGTTGATGAGCGCGGTACGAAAATTGGCCATGGCGGCCTGGGCAGAGAGTTGACGGAAACGGCCCAGCCAGATCGACTCCATGCCGCTGTATTTCAGGGCGCGCATGCGACTCAACGCCTCGACGACGAACTCCTGTTTCTTGCTGGTGGCACGCCGCGAACGGGCCTCCTCACGGGCCACCATGGGCATCATGACCGCCCACAGGGCCACGAACAGGGCCATGGTCACCATGGGCACGAAGGCCAGGGGACCGGCGAGAAGGGCGATCACCACGAAAAAGACCACGGAGAACGGCAACTCGAAGAAAACCATCATCAACGGCCCGGTGAAGAACTCGCGCACCGAATCGAAATCCTTGATGCGCGCCACCTGGGCGCCGGTCGGGGCCCGTTCGGTGAAGCTCGGGGTCAGGGAGAGGATGCGCATGAAGATGGCGTTGCTGACGATGCTGTCCATGCGCGAGCCGACATACATGAGCATCTTGGTGCGCAACTTGCGAATCATCCAGTCGAAGATCATCACCACGCCGATGCCGATCAGCAGATGGGTCAGGGTATCCAGGGAGCGGCTGCCCACCACCCGGTCGTAGACCGCCATGGTGAAAAGCGGCGGAACCACCTGAAGGATGGTGATCGCGAAAGTGACCAGAAAGATGTAGACGATCAACTGCCGGAATCGCTCGGCGATCATCCGGAACCAGCCGAGCCGCTTCTGGGTCATGGCCCGCTCTTCCAGGTCCATGGCCGAGAAGAAATAGGCCGTGCCCGAGATCCGTGCCAGGGGGAGCCGTTCCACCTCGCCGTTCTCGCCGTTGAAGATGATCCAGCCATCCTCCTTGCGTTTGAGCAGCACGATGGCCGCGGATTTGTCCGGCACGAACAGGCAGGGCATCAGCCGCGGATCGATCTCGCGCGGATCCAGACGGGCCGGTCGGCTGATGTAGGTGAGGTTGGCCATCATGTTGCGAAGACCAGTCAGATCCAGGGTCTCGGCGAAGTGCGGAAGCGCCTCGGCCAGATGACGCATATCCCCACGGTATCCCAAGGCCATCAAGAGCGGAATCATGCAGGCCCCGAAGTCCGACAAGCGCGAAAACTCGGCCAACAGTCCGGTGACCGGCTGCCTGGGTTTGATCATGCGTCGGATCGATTCAAGTTCCAGATCCCAATCGGGAATGACCGGATGGGGCATGGTCATGCCGGAGCGCCTCCTGCGGGGGCGGCGGGAGCCGGTGGCGGGGGTTTGAACGGCGCCCTGGGCGGCTTGATCGTCAACGCGCCATCCTTGAGTTCATAGACCCGATCCGCGAGTTTTTCGAGCGACGGACGATGGGTCACCATGATCAGGGTGACCTTGCCGTGCATCAACTCCAGGGCATGTTTCAACTTTTCATCGCCGCCGCTGTCGATGGCGGTGTTGGCCTCGTCGAACAGGAGGATGCGCGGCGACGAGACCAATGCCCGAGCGATGGTGATGCGCTGTTTGATGCCGCGCGGAATCGACTCGTCGGCCCCATCGTCGATGATGGTTTCGTAGCCCTTGGGAAGCTTGGAGATGAAATCCTCCAGTTGCAGCAGAGTCGCGGCGCGCATCGCCGCCTCTTCGCGTTCCGGGCGGAACATGTGGATGTTCTCCAGGATCGTCCCCTTGAAGAGCATGCCGGTCTGGGGCATGTAAGCGATCTGTTCGTGCAGGGAACTCGTATCGTATTGGTTGAGATCGTATTCGTCGATCAGCACACGCCCCTGGGTCGGTCGGATCGCCCCCATCATCAGCCACAACAGGGTGGTCTTGCCGCTCGCGCCCTGGATGGCGATGGTCTCGCCGGGATTGACCACCAGATTGATATCCCGCAGCACCAGCGGCGCCACCGGCGGCTTGGCATTGGGATTGGCGGGTCCGTCGGCCACCTCCACCGGATAGGCGAAGCTGACGTTCTCCATCACCAGTCGTCCCTCGATCTCGGGCAGGGGCTGGGTACCGGGTGGCACGTCGGGATTGAGTTCGAAGATGGCGTTCAGACGCCTCCGGGAAACGCGAATGGTCTGGAAACGGGCCCAGATGGCCACGGCGCGCTGCAACGGCTGGATCGAGCGTCCGGCGAGCATGCTGCATGCCGACAGACCACCGATGGTCAGATCGTGGTTGATCACCTGGATGCTGCCGAAGGCGACGACGGCCACGGTGGCCAACTGGGCGAAGAACGAACCGATGTTCTGGGCATCGGCGCTCTGCATGCCGACATTCTGGGCCCCCATGGCGCAGGCGTCCTGCAGCCGTTCGTAACGGCGCAGCATCATGGCCTCCATGGCCATGGATTTGACGGCGTGGATGCCGTTCAAGACCTCGATGATGAAGTTGACGCGGATGTCGTCCGCCTTGACCCGTTCGGAGACGGCATGATGGAGTTTGTCGCCGATGTAAAGGGTGAACAGGACGAACAGAATGAAGACGATGATCGGAATCAGCACCAGCAGGCCGGCCAGATGGTAGATCATGATCAGGAAGATCGGCACGAACGGCAGATCGAGGATCACCAGCACCGCGGCCCCGGAGTAGAAATCCTTGATGACGTTCAGGGCATTGAGCCGTTCCAGATGGATGCCGGAACCGGTGCGTTCGTAGTCGGCCAGATTCAGCGAAAAGAGCCGTTCCATGGCGCTCACGCCGGCGTTGTGTTCGAAGCGGGCACCCAGCCAGGCGCCGATGTAGGAGCGTCCCATTTTCAACAGGGCCTCGAGCAGCACCGCCACGGCCACGCCGAGCAGCAGCCAGCTCAAGGTGCTGACCGCCTCGTTGGCCAGGATGCGGTCATAGACCTGCAGGAGGGTGAGCGGCAGGACCAATGCCAGCAAGTTCAGCATGGTCGAAACCACCATCAGATCCCAGATCGAATCCGCGACCACGGAAAAAGGGGTCAGGCGCGCGGGCCAGCCATCCTTCGAGAAAAACGCATCCTTCACCATGCCCAGCCCCATTCCACCCAACTTGGAGGCTGTTTGACGATTCAAGACCCGACGAATCGCCAAACGATTCTGGTTTGAAATCCGCTCAAAACAGAATCACGAATGACTTGCAATTTGGCGGCCATCCAAAGCCCGAGCCGGGCTGACCGGTTCGGGCCGAACAGCCCCCCCCCTTTCGAAGACCCATGCAGCCTGCTTATCGGTTGGCGGCTTTGCCATCACAAGAACGAATGTCAAAATATACCCCATTGCGGAAGCGCACCGAACGGGGAACCCCCTTCCCGCCCTTGCAAACAATATAACAGGCACAATAATTGCTGATGGATGAACCATCGTCAATTGGATTTCTTGCCGGAATGGACAGACGTGTGAAAAGGGGTTCACTCACTGCCGCACTGTTGACCTTGATCGCCCTGGGTCAGAGCGCCCCAGCCTGGTCGCTGACCCTCGGCGATGCGGTCAACGAAGCCATGCGCGCCAATCCCAAGCTTCTGGCCGCCGGTCAGGGGCTGGAGGAGACCCGGCAACGCATCCGGCAGGCCTATGCCGGCTATCTGCCCACGGTGGATTTCAACATGGGCACGGGTCGGGAGTGGACCAACACCCCGAGCAGCCGCTTCACCGCCAAGGGTGGCCTGACCCTGGATCGCGGCGAGGCGGGCCTGAACATCAACCAGCCGCTCTTTGACGGTTTCAACACGGTCAACAAGGTGGAGCAGGCGCGCGCGCAGGTGCAGGCCGAGGATTACGGCTTTCTGGACACCGCCGAAACCGTCACCCTGGATGTCGCCCTGGCCTACGCGGAGGTGATGAAGCAGCGTCGTCTGCTGGAACTGTCCAAGGAGGCGATGACCATCCATTCGGAGATCCTCGTCAAGACCCGCCAGACCATCAAGCTGGGCATCACGGCAGAGATGGATGCCCGTCTCACCGAGAGCCGCGTGGCGTTGATCGCCTCGGAACTGGCGGCCACCGAAGGTCATCTGCGCGCCGCCGAGAGCCGCTTCGCGACCTTGGTGGGGTTTCCCCCCGGCGAGCTGTCCCCTCCCCTGATCGACAAGAAATTCCTGCCCAGAGAGCGTTCCGACGCCCTGGAGACCGCGCTCAACCGGCATCCGTCGCTGTTGGCGGCCAGAGCGAATCTGGAGTCCAGCCGCGCCGAAAGCAAAGCCAGCGCCGCATCCCTGTGGCCGAAAATCAGCCTGGAGATGGCAATGTCGGACAGCAACAACGCGGGGGGCGATCGCGGCTATTCGCAGGATGCCTCGGCGATGCTGCGTTTCAAGTACAATCTCTTTCGGGGTGGCGCGGACAGCTCCAAGCTCAAGGAGAGCGCCCACAAGGCGGCGCGCATCCGCGACAAACTGGAGGAGACGCGGGATCAGGTCGAGGAGAAGGTGAACCGCTCCTGGAACGCCCTGATCGCCTCGCGCGCCCGGCTGCAAAGCCTGGAAAAGCACGTCGAGACCATGCGGGCGATCCATCGGGATCGTCAGGAGCAGTATCGTCTCGGCAGTCAGACCATGCTCGATTTCCTGAACTCCGAACACGAACTCCAGGCCGCCAAACGGCTGCTGGTCGAGGAGGAGTATCAGTTCCTGATGGAGTCGTTCCGGCTGATCTCGTCGATGGGGCTTTTGAAAGAGACCCTGGTTCAGCCGGACCCCACCCCGCCGGAGCTGGTATTGCAACCGTTCCAGAAGGCGCAAGAGCCCTCCCGCGCCCCCACAAACGCCCGCGCTCCGGAGCCTCCACCCGCCGCCGTCCCCTCTGAACTGACGAACGCACCCGCGCCCGCGACCTCGCCCGCGACCAAACTGGCGAAAAAAACCGCCAGGCCCTCGACCAGGGAGCGCCCCGCCCCTGCCACGCTGCCGGTGGATGCACCACTGACCCACGCCCAGGAGGAGGCGATGGACCAGTTGGTGGATGCCCTGTTCCTGCCGGAGGCGGAACAAAATGCCTCCCTGCCCCCTGACGAGACGATCACGCCATCCACCCGGTCCGCGATGACGCCTTCGACGGTGACCGGCGACGAGAAAATCCCGGCGGAGGAGGCCCGCGCCGCCCTGCTGGCCACCGCCGGACAACAGGGGAAGCCCTCGCCACGCGCGGTCAACCAGGCGTTGGATGCACTGGCCCAAACCATGGACCGCTCCAGCGACGCCAATCCGGCCCCGCCGTTCAACGATCCGCAGCTCCAGGCCACCGCCAATCCGGAACCCGCCGGCGAGGCATCCGCCGCCGCCCCCACCGCCACCCCCGCCGGCACGGCCAGCGCGGCATCCACCACCGGCGCCGGCACCCCCACCACCGCCCCCGCCGGCACCGATTCCATGAAGGTCACCCCGCGCGAGTTGGCCAAGCTGATGAGCCTCGAGGAGCGCACGCCCACCGCGAAATATCCGCCGGTGGATCTGTTGCACTACACGATCCAGATCGGCGCGTTCGACGACGAGGCTTCGGCGGTCAAGCTCATCGGTCTGTTGCAGCTCAAGGGGTATGATCTCTATTTGCAGGAGATCCAGGAGGGCAAGGATAAGGTCTGGTATCGGGTCTCGATCGGTCGCCTGGAGAACGAACGCGCGGCGCGGGAACTGTTGAAAAAATTCACCGAACAGGAGGGGCGGCCCGGCTTCATCACCCCGATGGCGCGGCGAGGAACCTCGACGGTCGAACAGTCGCTGCCGTTCGCCCATGCGCCGCTGCCGGTCCGCGACCCGAAGCCACCCGCTCCTCAGCCGCCCCAACAGGCCACTCCGGAGAGCCCCTCCCGCGAAACGATGTCGGCCATCCCGACCCCGACCGCTGCCTCGTCGATCGCAAACGCCGCCTCGTTCCAACCCCCCTCCTCGACCAGCCTGGAAGGGTTTGCGGTGCAGGTGGCCGCCTTCCGCAATCCCATCGACACCGAAAAGCGCCTCGAACAACTCTCCCAGCAGGGGTTCGATCTGCACCTGTGCGAAACCCGCGATGCCCAGGGCCACAACTGGCAATTGATCTGGATCGGTCGTTACGACGACAAGATGTCGGCCCAGAAGGCGGCGGAAGGGTTCTTCGAAAAAAGCAACCAGGCGGCCCAGGTGGTCGAGATCCGTCCCTCCACCCCCGAGGACCCGCAACTCATCACCCGCATCGGCGGCGGGATGTGAACCGTTTCACTCAAACCTTCCTTAGGGCTGTTTGGCAAATGCCAAGCAGCCGACGCAGGCCATTCATGGCCCGCCAAATTGCGCGGCAATTTGAGAAGCACGAATCGATTCTTTCGATTCGTGCAGGTTTGGTGAGGCGCCACGCACGGTGGAAGCGATCTTGCGGATGAGGAAAGCAGCTTGATCCCAAGGTGAGCCGAGAGGGTGACCGATCCGATTCACGTCATGATGGGATCTTGCGAATAGCCGGAGCCCAGTGCCGACCTCCCTGACGGGAGTTCCACGATAAGGAGCCATCAAGAAATCACATAGACTGTTAACGTTTGTCAGAATATTACATATGGCTGACACACATAAATCTAAGTTATTTTTTACGGATCCTAAGCTCAACAGGAGAACGGAGGATCCATCTCCAAATCCGCCGGATCGAACTCCGCCAGGGTCGGAAGGATCGGAGAGCCCAGGGAGGGACGGGCTTCGTCGAGGGCGCTCTTTTCGCTCAACACGAAGCATTCGAACAGGCCGGCACGGGGGTTGGAACTCCACCACCGCTCGGCGGTGGTCACCACCTGATACTGGAGCTGGGTGGCGCTGACGCGCAGATCCAAAAGCTCCACCCGGCAGTGGGCGAGCGTGGACAACTCCTTGGCCAACGACCACAACGCCACCGGATCGGCCTCCCCCTCCAGGAGGATGGCCAACTCCAACGGCACGCCCAGGGTGCCGGATCCCTTCTCGATGCGCTCCCCAAGGGCATAGATCGCAATCACGCTCGGCATCGCGGCCTGAATCCGGGCGATCAACAACTCCTGATTAAAGATCCCCCCCTCCTCGACCTCGGCGCTGAACTCCCGCCAGGCATCCCACACCTTGTCCATCCCGTGGTTCAGACTCTCGCCGCTCGGATCGTCGCGCAGCCGTTCCTGAACCGCCTGCACCGGATCCTTGGCCAGACTCTCCCCGGAGGTGGCGATCTCCTCCACCAGCACGATCAGGCGCGCCTGACGGCCATAGAGACTCTTGTAAGGTGACGGAAGGGCGATGTTCCCCTCGGGCGTGATGTCGGCCTGAATTTCGATCGCTTGCATGCCCTCTGACTCCCATGACGATGGTATTGGGTACTTCAAGGCAACCTCCGCAAGCTTGCGTTGCCGTGGCACGCCCATTCAGGAGCCCCACGGGTGGGGTGGAGGGGTGCGCCCCCCACCATGCAAATTGACTGCCAGTGATAAATATCGTTAACTCAACAGTTTAAGCAGCATTTGCGGCTGCACGTTGGCCTGGGCCAGAATCGCCGTGCCCGCCTGCTGGAGAATCGACGCCCGGGTCAAATGGGCGGCTTCCAGGGCCACGTCGGCATCGCGAATGCGCGAACGGGCGGCCTCGGTGTTTTCAGTGACATTCATTAAATGAGACAACATCCCCTCGAAACGGTTCTGCGCCGCGCCCAGATTGGCGCGGATCGAGGCCACCGACTCCAGGGCGCTGTCCACGCGACCGATCAGGGTGCTGGCCCCACCCTGGGTAAGCATCGAGGTAAGGCTGCCGTTGTTGCCCAACCCGAGCGCGCTGACATGGGCCAGGGTCATCTCCACCACCACGTTCTGACCGGCGTTGGCACCGACCTGGAAACTCATCTGCAGCGAAGTGCGCGACCCGCCCGGCGTACCGCCCGGCGTGGTGAAATAGGCGATGTTGGAAACCCCGTTGAGAAGCGTGTAATGGTTGTAGGTGGTTTGAGCGGCAATGCGTTGGATTTCGGAGATCAACTGATCCTTCTCAAGGCTCAAGCTGGCGCGATCCGTGCCGCTGACCGTGCCGTTGGCGGCCTGCACCGCCAGTTCGCGCATGCGCTGCAACGCCTCGGTGGTGGCCTCCAGCGCCCCATCGGCCACCTGCACCACGGAAATGCCGTCGTTGACATTGCGGATCGCCATGTTGAACCCACGGATCTGGGCACTCATGCGGGTGACGATGGAGAGCCCCGCCGCGTCGTCCGAGGCCCGCTCCACCCGCAACCCGGTGGCGAGACGACGCATGGTCGTCTCCAGACTCCTGGTCTGGATCTCCAGGGCGCGTTGCGTGTTCAGCGCCGCCTGATTGCTCCGCAAGGTGACAAACATGTTTTTCGACCGCTCTTTTCGCCAACCCGTCCGATTGTGGCACTGCCGTGGGTGCGCTTGCCGCATGCCAAGAAACGCACGCCGATCATCGCCACACGCCATGACCGCTTAGTCGTTTATCGACGGGGGATGCGAAAAACTCAATCCTCTTTTTTTCAATACGCGCCGATTCCACGCCGGACGCCCCCGATCCCGGATGGCCTGGTGTCCAAAAAAAACATGAAAATATTTTAAGTAATAATTCAGATCCCAATCAACCGCTTTTAGTAATAATTGCACCCCATATTGTCAACGCCAGACCTGCCGCGCGCACGATCCCCGCCTTTGCCGAAAAAACTACTCCCGCCCGCCATTCCCCTTTTTCAACTGCTGCAACCGGTAGTTCAGGGTTTGGCGCGACACCCCCAGCAGGGTGGCGGCCACGCTCTTGTTGCCCTGGGAGCGCTCCAGCGCCTCCTCGATCAGCAACACCTCGGCCTCACGCAGCGTGGGAAGCTTGGCGCTCATGCGCTTGAAGGGGTTGTCCTCCTCCTGCATGGCGTCCGACTCCTCGGGCGTGCCGGTGGCGAACACGCTCTCCCGGAACCGCTCCAGCGACAACACCCCGGACTGATGGCGCGCCACCGCATCGAAGGTGATGGCCCGCAACTCGCGCACATTGCCGGGAAAGCCATAGGTGTTGAGCAGATGGAACAGCTCCGGCGGCGGAATCGGCACCGGCTTGCCCATGGCGTGGGCCGCCTCCTCGAGAAAACGGGCGGTGAGGAGCGGAATGTCCTCCTTGCGCTCTCTCAAGGGGGGAATGCGCACCTGATGGGAAGAGAGCCGAAAATAAAGATCGGACCGAAAGCTCTTCTCGGCCATCAGCCCCTTCAAATCCCGATTGGTGGCGCAGATGATGCGCGCATCGGTCTTCATGTAGCCATCCGAACCCAGGGGATAGTACTTGCGCTCCTGCAACAACCGCAACAACTTGACCTGGGAGGACTCCTTGAGATCGCCGATCTCGTCCAGAAACAATGACCCCCCCGCCGCCGCCGCGATCATCCCCTCGCGGTTGTCGTTGGCCCCGGTGAACGCCCCCTTGCGATGGCCGAACAGGGTGTCGGAGAACATGTTGTCGTCCAACCCGGCCACGTTCAACGCCACCAACTGCCCGGAACGGTGACTCACCGAATGCACCGCCTGGGCGAGCAACTCCTTGCCCACCCCGGTCTCGCCGATGATCAACACCGGCTCCGACGACGGCGCGATCGCCTCCACATACTGAAACACCGCGCGCATCTTGCGGCTCTTGGTGATGATCGGGGCGAAGGCCTCGGTATCCTGCAACGAGTCCTCCAAAAGATAGTGCTTGAGCGTCCCCACCTCGCGGCGCAACGAGCGCAACTCCATGGCCCGCTTCACGCACGAGATGAAGCGGCTGTTCTCCGCAGGCTTGACCAGATAGTCGAACGCCCCATCCTTCATGCACTGCACCGCGATCTCGATCTCCAGATTCGCGGTCATCACGATCACCGGCACCTCCGGAAACCGCTCCTTGATGCGCGGCAACAACTCGGTGCCCGGCGTGTGCGGCATCACCAGATCCAACACCACCACCGCCGCCCCATGCTCCTCCAGAAACCCCATGAGATTCCGACCATCGGTCATGGTCACCACCGGCGACACATCGGCGGTCTTCAACAGGATCTTGGAGCTGAACAGCACCGTCTCCTCGTCATCGACCAGCACGATGGGCAGGCTCTTCTTGTTGGGCTCGCTCATGCCGACTCTCCCCGCGCGGTGCTGGCATCCAATGGCAATCGCACGGTCACCACTGTCCCCCGCCCCAACTCCGAGGCAAAGGCAATCGTACCCGCATGATTCTCGATGATCGTTTTGGTGATCGACAATCCCAATCCCATACCCCCGGATTCGGTCTTGGTGGAAAAGAACGGATCGGTCAATTTTCCCACATGATCCGGATCAATGCCACGCCCCTCGTCCCGAAATGCCACTTCCAGAAAACCTGCGCCAGGATCCGAGCGAATGGCGATTTCGATCCTCTCTTCGCGACTGGTCAAGGCTTGCAAACCGTTCTGGAGAATATTGATGAAAGCCTGCTCCAACTGCTGGGCATTGCCGCGCACCCTCACCGGCTGTTCCGGCGGCGACAGCCGGCAATGGTCGGTGGCGGCTCGGATCTGGTTTTGCAGGATCATCATGGCCGCATGGATCGGGTCGAGGATATTGATCCGCTGGGTGAGGATCCCCTTGTCCTGCCGCACCATGTGTTTCAGGCCGGAGATGATGAGCTGGATGCGTTGCGCGCTCATGCGGATGCCATCGAGCAGACGCGGCACCACCTCCATGGCCTCCTCGCAGGGCATGCCGCCCAGATAGAAGGCCCCGGAACGTTCATGGAGATTCAGAAGCATGGGCCTGGCATCCTCCCAGACGGCGGAGAGGATCGGCACGTTGAACTGGATGGCGTTGTTGGGATTGTTGATCTCGTGGGCCACGCTGGCCGACAGCACCCCCAGGGAGGCCAGACGGGCATTGCGCAGGTTCTGGGCCTGCAACACATGTTTCTCGGTGACATCCTGACAGACCGCCAGCACCTCGGAAACCCGTCCGTCGTGGAAGATCGGCGCCAGACGCGCCTCCCACCAGGAGGATTCGCCGTCGGTAAGGGGGAACTCCACCGCCTCGCCGGTGACGAACACCTCGGCGATGCGCGCCTTGAGATCGGGCAGACGCGACTTGAGCAGGGCATCCAGGACCGGATCGGTCAGCGCGCGGTTGGAATACTGCACCCGTCCTTCGCGGTCCAGGGTCATGATGGGGTCCGGGGAGTGATGGAGCAGGGAGAGCAGTTTCTCCTCGGAGATGCGCATCGCCTTTTGAGCGCGACGCCGCTCCTCGGCCTCGCGGAACTTGAGGATGCCGAAGGCCAGGTTGTTGGCCAGGTTCTCCAGAAGCTGGATCTCCTCCGGATCGAAGGCATCCAGGGAACCGCTGTAGATGTTGAGGGTGCCGAGGGGCAACAGGTCATCGACCGGCAAGGGGAGCGCCAGCGAGGACACATGGCCGCGCCGTGCCGCCTCCTCCCGCCAGGGGGTGAAGTCCGGATCGCTGCCGATCTCCCGCGCCAGAATCGGCTTGCCGGTCCGATAGGCGACGCCCGAGGGGCCACCGCCCTTTCCGGCGTCAAGCCAGGTGATTTCCAGGTTGTCGAGATGGCCGGCGTCGAAACCGTACCGGGCCGCAGGCAGAATGCGACCATCGGCACTGGCAAAACCCACCCAGGCCATGCGATAGCCCCCCTCCTCGACGATCAGGCGGCAGATCCGTTTCAGCAACTCCTGCTCGGAGGTGGCCTTGATCATGGTTTCGTTGCCATGGCTCAAGGTGAGCAGGGTACGGTTGGCGCGACGGATGGCCCGTTCCGCCTGTTTGCGCGGGCGGATGTCGCGGGCGAAATGGCAGTGGATGGTCAACCCCTCGATCTTGAGCAGGGTGGTCTGCACCTCCAGATAGAGCAATGCCCCCGCCTTGGTGCGCACCGCGTACTCCATGCAACACTGACCACTGTGTTCCAGCGCCTCGCCGTGATCGGCCCACTGGTCCGGGGTCAGATCGACGCGGATGTCGAACAGGGTACGGGACAGAAGCTCGGTCCGGGGGTAGCCCGTGGCCAGGCACATCGCCTCGTTGACGTAGATGAACCGTCCCGCGGGATCGACCCAACAGATCATGTCCGCCGCGTGATCCACGCTGAACTGGGTCCGTTGCAACAGCCGGTCGGTCTCCTTGTGGACCAGCAGGGCGTTGTCGAACAAGGTCAGGGCGTGGTTGAGGTGCCGGGCCAGGAGTCCGAGTTCGCTCTGCTGGTGTTCCGGCGGGACGGTGATGGGCCAATGGATCGGACGGGTGGGATCGATGCTGGCCAACTGCCGTCCGATGCGCCGGATCGGACGGGTGAGCAGGCGGTGGAACAGCCAGGTGAGAATCAGGGCCAGCACCAGGGACTCAAGCAGTCCGATGAACAAGCGAATGCCCGCGCCGGTCCCAAGGAGTCGATCCGCCCACCACCCGGCCAGACCGAACACCACCCCCACCCCCAGCCCGACCCACAGGGCCAGACGCAGCTGACGGTAGACAAGCCTCTGGCGCAACGGCACCCGTTCGGGCGCCTCGGCGATGCGAAGCTGTTCTGATGTGACCATCCTCCCCCCCGGATGACCGCTATGGCCGGCCTGGATGACGCCTTGGCCTTTTCACCTGCAAAGGTCAATCATACGGGAAATGGCTGATCCATAAAAGGTGGTTCGATGAAAGCGGAGGGCCATGCCGGGCCGCCGCAGTCGCTCGCTGGCCATATACGGACGGCCCTGAAGATAGGGGGCCACCCTCTGCAAATTCCATAATTTTCCCAACGTCACATCGCGCAAGGTACGGTAATTCCGAATGCGAATACCTTCGAGTCTCGCCACCTGACCTCTCCTCATTTCCTGACGTTGCCCACCCGCCCGATCCGCCATCGACATCACCAACCGGACCCGGCGAAAACCTTCCGCAGCCTGCGAAATTTGCATGGCAACCTGAACCGCGAGGGATTATCATGCAAGCACGGGAATGATTCAACGTTCACCCGGCATCAAGGTTTCTCGACCGGTTCCGATCACCCCACTCCAACCCCTGGTTCGACGCGCCATCATGATCAACCGGTTCCTCACCCCGCTCAAACGCCTCTCCCCCATCGTCTGGACCCACTCCGTGCTCGATCGCCTCGGCGGACGCATCCTCGTCTATGTGGGGGTGACCTTCGTGTTCGGCTGGCTGGGACTGGCGGTGCTCATCTCGGAGTTCCACGAACGGCTCGTGATGAGCCAGAACGAACGGGCCGTGCTGCTGATCACCCGTGGAATCTCCAGCGGATTGCGCACCATCATGCTCGCCGGTGACGCGGAGATCGCCGAGGATTTCAGTAAAAATATCCAGAACATCAACGGTCTGGTCGATTTCCGCATCCTGCGACCCGATGGCAGCGAGGCCTTCCGCACCAACGAAACCATCCGGCTGGTCAACCAACGCCTGGGCGGCGAACGGTTCCACCCCCGCAAACGCGAAAACAAGGTCCAGGTCCTCCCCAGCGACTCCACCACCCTGAAAAACGTGCTCGGCAACGGTCACGAGGTGCCGATCTACGAACGCGACCCCTCGAACGGCGCCCCGCTGCTCACCTTCTTCGCCCCCATCCCCAACCAGGACGAATGCCGCTCCTGCCACGGACAGAACGACCCGTTCCGCGGCCTGATCAAACTCACCATGTCCCTCTCCCAGGCCGATCACGAAATCCATCAGGCCCGCTGGTGGATCTTTGGCCTCGGCACCCTCATCGCCGCCGCGGTGATGCTGATCATCCACCAGGCGGTCTGCCGCTCCGCCGTGGCCCCCCTGGAACGAATGGCCCGCATCCTCGGCCACGACCACCACCACGGCGATCCCGATCGCTCCGTGCCGGTCACCGGCTGCGCGGAATTCCGCCAGGTAGCCACCGCCTTCAACCACATGAGCAGCCAGTTGAGCAGCGCCTGGTTCGATCTGCGCGAGGAACACGACAAACTCACCACCATCCTGCTCGGTACCCGCGAGGGGATCGTGGTCACCGACCGGGAAAACCGCATCGTGCTGGTCAACCCTTCGGCGGAACGGTTCATCGGCAAAAGCGCCGATGAAATCCGAACCCAGGGGTTCATGACCCTCTTCGACGACCCGGAACACATGCGCGCCCTCCTGGACGATCACATCCATGAACTGCCGGGACTGGTCCTGCACAACGAACGCATGCTGCAAATCCATGCCGCCAACATCCGCGATTCAGCCGGTCATCCCATCGGCTCGGCGGCGATGATCCGCGACGTCACCCGCGAAAAAGCCCTGGAAGACGAACTGCGCAAACTCTCCAACACCGATCCCCTGACCGGGCTCTTCAACCGACGCCGCTTCGACGCCGCACTCCTCGAGGAGTACGATCGCGCCAAACGCTATGGATTGATCCTGGGATTGCTGCTCTTCGACGTGGACCACTTCAAACGGTTCAACGACACCCACGGCCACGACCAGGGGGATCGGGTCCTCAAGGCGATCGCCGAGGTGATGCGCACCCATTTCCGCTCCGTGGATCACCCCTGCCGCTACGGCGGCGAGGAGTTCTGCGCCATCATGCCCAGCACCGGCTCCTCCGGCGTGAACCGCTCCGCCGAGCGGCTCCGCCAGAGTGTCGAGGCCATGGTGGTCGATGGGCTGAAAGTCACCGTGAGCATCGGCGTGGCCATCTTCCCGGAGTGTGGACGAGAGGGGCCCGAGGCCATGCTCAAGGCCGCCGATCTGGCCCTCTACCAGGCCAAGCGCCTGGGACGCAACCGGGTCTGTCCGTTCACGCCGGAGCTTGCGGCGACTCCGCCGGCGTGACCGGTTGCACCGCCGGCACGGGCGCCGGATTCAACGACAGAACCATGCGCAGCTCCATCGGTTCGCTGCCGGCATGGGTCTCGAACTTGTATTTCTCCAGAAACTTCCGCATCGGCTTGTTGTCCACCCGCACCACGCAGACCAGCCGGTTCAGGCGCCGCTTGCGGGCGATTTCGATCATCTTGTTCAACAGCACGCTCGCCATGCCCTTGGCGCGACTCCCCTCCTGAACCACGAAGGTCGCCTCTCCGCTGTTCTCCTGTTCGATCCAGTAATAGCGACCCACCGCCAGGATCACATGGTGCGGACCCTTGCAGCGCACGATGCAGAGCGCCAGATCACGGGTCTGATCCACATTCACCACCTCGCACGCCTTCTGCCGCGACATGCCATCCGGGTGATAGCGGTAGCGTTGCATCACGGTTTCGTCGTCGAGCGAATAAAAGAACTCCTGATAGATGCGCTCGTCGGCGGCATGCAGCGGACGCATGCAGTAGACGTTCCCCTTCAGGCGCACCTTGACCTGTTGCGGATCGCCCAACTCCTCGACCCGGCTGGGTTGGGTGATCTGATAATCGGGAACCCAGTGGTGGGTGCGCACCTGGGCGAGCAGACGATCGCGGAACGCCGGATGGGCCACCCGGATCAACTCCAGGGCCCGTTCGCGAATGCTTTTGCCGCGCAGGGTGGCGATGCCGTGCTCGGTGACCACGTAATGGACATCCCCGCGCGAGGTGACCACCCCGGACCCCTCGGTCAGGAACGGGACGATCTTGGAGATGGTGCCGTTCTTGGCCGTGGACGGCAGGGCGATGATCGGGCGTCCATCGCGACTCCGTGCCGCGCCGCGAATGAAATCCACCTGTCCGCCGATGCCGCTGTAGAACCGTTGGCCCACCGAATCCGACACCACCTGTCCGGTCAGATCCACCTCGATGGCGCTGTTGATGGCCACCATGTTGTCGTTGCGGGCGATGACGGTGGGGTTGTTGACATACTCGGTGGGGTGGAACTCGATGTGCGGGTTTTCGTGGACGAAATCGTAGAGTTTCTGGGAGCCCATGCAGAACGAGGCAATGATCTTGCCCGGATGGAGGGTTTTCTGGGTATTGTTGATCACCCCGGAGCGGAACAGCTCGATCACCCCGTCGGAGAACATCTCGGTGTGGATGCCCAGGTTCTTGTGGTCGCCGAGCGCGCGCAACACCGCGTCCGGGATCCGTCCGATCCCCATCTGCAGGGTGGCCCCGTCCTGGATCAACTGGGCCACGTACTGCCCGATGCGCAGCGCCACGTCATCGAGTTCCGGCGGTTGCAGGATCGTCATGGGACGATCGGCCTCGATGCAGGCGTGGATCTGGCTGACGTGGATGAAGCTTTGACCCAAGGTGCGCGGCACCGAGGGGTTGATCTGGGCGATCACCTGACGGGCCGATTTCCAGCCTGCGGAGACGATATCCACCGAAGGGCCGAGCGAGCAGTAGCCGTATTGATCCGGCGGCGACACCTGGATCAGGGCCACGTCGATGGGCAGGATGCCGTCCGTGAACAGCGAGGGGATCTCGGAGAGGAAACAGGGGGTGTAATCGGCCACCCCGGAGGCCACGGAGTTGCGGGTTCCGGGTCCCAGGAACAGGGAGTTGACCTTGAACGAACGGGCGTATTTGGGCTCGGTCCAGGGGTGTGGCCCCAGGATCAGGATATGGACCAGTTCCAGGTCACGGAAGTCGTTGGCGTGCTTGACCAGATCCTCGGTCAGGGCGTGGGGACAGGCGGCGTTCGAGCCGATAAAGATCCGGTCCCCGGATTTGAGATGGCGTTTCCACTCCGTGAGTTTCGGGGGGAGATGGTGTTTGGACATGGTTGCTCCTCTGGCCTCGTGATCGATTTGTTGCATTGCAACAATGGTAGGCCAACAGGAGCCGAATCTCAAGAACAATCGCTCGGAACCGCCATTCACCCCGACGATCCGGGGCCTTCCGTGGTCCCGACATCGGGCGCTACTGGATGCTCGCGCTCAGTTGCATGGCCTGAGCCGACAGACTCACCACATAGGCCTTGGTGGAAAGATAGTTCGGCGGCATGTAGGTTTGTTGCTGAATGATCTGCCGGGTCTGCGAGGATTGGTTCTGCACGGTATGAAAGACCCGTTGCGCCGCCTGAATGGAACGGATCTGATTCACCGTGCTGATATCGCTCGGCATGATGCTGGAAACGTTCATGGAAGGATCCTTGCCGGAGGTTGGAAGTCATCGGGAACGATGGATACTATCATTCCACCATGTCCAACAGAAAGCAAGAACCGCTCCAACCTCCTTTGGAAGCAGGATGCCGTCAGTGCGTTGACAGGGAGCCTGGCGCCATGTCAACCGGCTTGAAACCCGTCGCGCCGGTAGCGGTCAACGGACCGAGCAGGGCGTGACGCACCGAGTCGGGATCCATGTCGAGCTGTTGGCAGATCCAGTGAAAAGAGCCCACTCCGTGCCGATGGGAGCGGATCCAGGTGATGGCGTCCGCGCGGGTGGTGCGATCCTGAAGATCGAGAATGGCCCGTTCCAGCACCGCGGCCCACAGACGGCGGGCATTGTCGTGATCGAGGATGCGGTATTCCATTTCACCGGTCACGCCGCGCATCAAGGGCATGGACGGGTTGACAGACGATCTGTCGTGCGAAGTGAGCTGCATGGCAAGAATCCCATTTCAGAGTCAAGGATGCGGAGTTCATCTCCGGTTAACCAAACCCAAGCAGGTTTCATGCCAGGTTTGTTTAACCTCGAATCCCCTTCCATGTTCCCCGGAGGGGTACGCAGGAGTCCGACGAAGCTCTTGGAAGAAGTGACGGAAGGGACTCGCTGGCGGAATCTCTACAATCAAAAGCTTGGTACGGTCAAATGGAAAACAACTTTAAGAGAAACCATGACAAAAGGGTGCATTCGGAACGGACGGACGGTTGCCTCGCCCTGCAGAGCGTGCTAGGGTATTTCCCGGCCTGAATGGTCGTTCATCGGGCAGGCAGGATCCAAACAGGCCCATACGGTTGCCCGAAATCCCCTCCAACCAGGGGATCCACGGACCGGAAGCCGTTGTCACCACCCCCGCGCGCGGGACATCGAAAAACTAAGGAGTAGCCTCCATGGGATACGGGAAGGTAGTGGGTTTGGGTCTGGCGGTGGTCGTGCTGGGCGTGGCGTCGGCGTCGGCGTCGGCCTGGGCCGGGGATGTGGCCAAGGGCAAGGAGCTGCACGATCCGTCGTGCGCGGGGGCCTGTCACACCGCCAAGGGCGCGGGGGACGTGAACGCCCTCTACACCCGCAAGAACCGCAAGGACTCCCTGGAGAAGCTCAAGGCCCAGGTGGCCTTCTGCAACCAGCAGGTGCTCGACTCCAAATGGTTCCCGGAGGATGAGGCCGACGTGGTTGCCTATCTGAACGCCACCTTCTATCACTTCAAATGACGACGCAGAATCTCCGCGTCGGCGTCTGAGAAGGCCACCAGCGTCACCGCCATCCCGGCATCGGGATGAACGTCGAAAAAGGCCCGAATCGTCGCGATGGCGATCCGGGCCGCTGTCTCCTTCGGAAAACCATACACCCCGGTGCTGATCCCCGGAAACGCGATCCGTCGCGCCTGGTTTTCGTGGGCCACCTCCAGACAGCGGCGGTAGCAACGCGCCAGATTGCCATCCGGATCCGGATCCGAGTGATGGATCGGGCCAGCGGTGTGGATCACCAGTCGGGCCGGCAGGTTGCCGGCGGGGGTGGCCACCGCCTCGCCGCTCGGCAGACCCTCCGGATAGCGCTCGCGACGGATCCGTTGACACGCCTCGAGAATCGCCGGACCGCCGGCGCGATGGATCGCCCCATCCACGCCCCCTCCTCCGAGCAGCGAAGCGTTGGCCGCATTGACGATGGCATCCGTCACCAGTCGGGTGATATCCCCGGTCAGGATCTTCAAGGTATTGGTCATCGCGTCACGCTCCAGCCTGGTCGGAAGTCAGTCGGGCGCGAATGAACCCGGCCACCCGGGCCGGATCGTTCAAGGGAAGTTGCGGCGGATCGGCGTCTGGCTCCGGGTCGTCGGTGGCGATGGCCACGATCCGGCTCAACCGGTCGAGCAGATCGTTGGCCGGGGTGTCGCGACGCCGCACGACGATCTTGTCGTGATCCTCCTCCTTGTACCCCTCCACCAGGATCAGATCGTGACCGGCCAGACGCGCCACCTGCTCGGCGAGGGTGGGTTCCGGCAGATCGCCCAGATCCTGGATCAGAAACCAGCGTTGCGGGCAGGCGAAAAGCACGCTCCGGGCCCCGGCCTGACGGAAGCGATGGGTATCCTTGCCGGGGATGTCCGGATCGGCGGGGTGGTGGCCATGTTTGATGGCCGCGACCTTGAGGCCCGCGGCGACCAGATGGCCGATCACCCGCTCCATGAGGGTGGTTTTGCCCGTGCCGCTCGGGGCGACGAAACCGATCACCGGCGGAAGGGAGGGTGTCATGGGCTCACCCTCCGCTCACGGGGGGAAAGATGGCGATCTCGTCGCTGTCGGCCACCGGATCGCCGGGCTGGGCGTAACGTTGATTGACCGCGATGCGCAGGGTCGGATGGTGGAGGAGTTCGGCATGGGCCGCGGTGCGCGTGGCCAGAAAGGCACGCAGCGCGGCCACGGTGGTGACCTCCTCGGGCAGGGAAATCGACTCCGAGGCCACGCCGATCTTCTCGCGCACCCAGGAGAAATAACGCAACAGAGCCATGGTGGTTCGTGCTCCTTGGACGGATGATTTGGAATCCACGCGGAGCGGATCACGATACGGAGTCGGCGGGCCTGGTTCAAGGGCAGCTCCCGGCCCGCCGTCAGAACGGCTCGAACGCCTCGTCTTCGTTGATCGCCGGGAACCTCAAAAGAGAAGCTCCCGGCCCGCCGTCAGAACGGCTCGAACTCCTCGTCCTGTTGATCGCCGGGAACCTCGGGACCGGCGATGGCCAACCGGCGATTGGACGGGGCACGCGGGTGGTGGTCGTCGGCGTGGGCCGAGAACGAGACCAGTGGCATCAAGGCGTTGACCGGCGGGGCGTGCAGCGGGGGCGGAGCATTTTTCACCAACTCTTCGGAACGGCTGGTGGTTTCGCGGATCACCGCCAGTTCGGCGGCCAGTTCGCGGGTCTGCTCGACCTGGGTGATCAGCAGGCTCTCCAGACGCAGGGTTTCACTCTTGCGTCCCTCCTCGGCGGCCTGGATCAGGCCGGAGAGGTGGCTGACCAGTTCGTGTTGTTCGCGCCGGGCGGCGTGGTGACGCCAGAGCCCCACCCCGAGCAGACCGAAACCGCTCCCCAGCGACAGGGTGAGCAGATCGAGCGCGCCATGCAGACGGGCCACCAGCAGTCCGAATTCCGGGATCGGAAGTCCATCCTGGGCCAGACGCAGGGTATGCGCCTCCAGATCGGTCACCGTGGACACGGAGACCCCCAGTCCCGCGCCGACCAGAAGCAGAAAAAGTGCGATGACGGGTAGAAATCGACTCAAGGATGACTCTCCATGTGGGCGGCGAGTTGGTTTCTTTAAAGAGAATACCCAGGATTCCTCCCCATTTCAAGCTGTCAATAATCACGATCGCGCGTTTTTCCCCATGCGATCCCATTCCAATTCGCGCGCGTTTGGAGATCCCATGGCAAGGAATCGCCCACCCACCTTTGACGGTGCGGGGGGCTCCGCTCATCAGGCAAGTCAGGAAAATGTCAAGAACCCTTTTCCCTGCCTCGACTCGAATGGTATGCTGGGGAAGAGTCGAGGCTTGTAACGAAACACACGCCATTTTTCCCCGCAATGCATCACCAATATAATCGGGGCGAAGCCTGCTTTGAGAGGCTGTTTGGTGATTCCATTCATGGAATCACCAAACCTGCACGAATCGAAACAATCGATTCGTGCTTCTCAAATTGCTGCGCAATTGGGCGGGCCATGAATGGCCCGCGTCGGCTGTTTGACACATGCCAAACAGCCTTTAGAATCGTCTTCGATCCGTTTGGAATCGTCTTCGATCCGTTTCATCCACTCCCCTTGAGGATTGCCGATCGATCTTTCCGTGTTGCCTGGCAACGCGTCACGAAAGATGCGATCGCACTTTTATGGACAGGCGGTTGTCGATGCGCAATCACGCTCGAACCCGAACCCTCGGCGTGCTTTTGATCGGAGATGTCTTCGGGCGTCCGGGTCGGAGCGCCGTGGCGCGTCATCTCCCCGAAATCAAGGCGTTGAGCGGCGCGGATTTCGTGATCGCCAACGGCGAGAATGCCGCCGCCGGCGTGGGCATCACCCCGGAGGTGGCCGGCGAACTGTTCAAGGCCGGCGTGGACGTGATCACCACCGGCAACCACGTCTGGCGCCACGTCAAGGAAATCGCGCCCTTCATGGAGGAGCGCAAAACCCTGTTGCGGCCCCTCAACTACCCCCCCGGCGCGCCGGGACGGGGCTTTGGCATCTATCCGACCGCCGGCGGCACCCGCATCGGGGTGATGAACCTCCAGGGACGGGTCTTCATGGAAGATCTGGACTGCCCGTTCCGAAGCGCGGACGCGGTGCTGGACATCGCCCGACTCGGGCGGGACGCGGATCTGTGGATCGTGGATCTGCACGCCGAGGCCTCCTCGGAAAAAATGGCCCTGGCCCTCCATCTGGATGGCCGGGTGACGGCGGTGGTGGGAACCCATACCCATGTGCCCACCGCCGATCATCGGGTGTTGAAACAGGGCACCGGTTTCATCACCGACGTGGGCATGACCGGTTGTTACGACTCGATCATCGGCATGCGCGCCGATACGGTGATGCCCAAATTCGTGACCAAAATGCCCACCCGCTTCGAGCCGGCGGGAGGCGAGGCGATGTTGTGCGGCGTTCTGATCCGCGCCGACGCGGCGACCGGACGGTGCCAGGAGATGATCCCGGTTCGCGTGGGCGAGGGTTTGAGTGTGCGTTGTTCGTTTTAATCCAATGCAGCAATAGGGATGTTTCAATCATGGAAAAGAGGGAAAAACTCTACGAGGGCAAGGCCAAGGCCATCTTTGCCACCGACGACCCGAATCACTTCATCCAGTATTTCAAGGATGACGCGACCGCCTTCAACGGCGTCAAGAAAGGGACCATCGCCGACAAGGGGGTGATCAACAACCTGGTCACCTCCAAGCTCATGACCATCCTCGACGCGGTGGGCATTCCGACCCATTTCGTCCAACGCCTCAACGACCGCGAACAACTGATCCGCAAGGTGTCGATCATTCCGATCGAGGTGGTGGTGCGCAACGTGGCCGCCGGTTCCATGTCGAAGCGCCTGGGGGTGCCCGAGGGTCAACAACTCCCCCGTCCGGTGCTCGAATTCTACTACAAGGCCGATGCCCTGGATGACCCGTTGATCGTCCGCGACCACGCCCTGGTTTTCGGCTGGGCCACGGAAGCCGAGCTGGCCTGGATCGAGGCCGCCGTCAAACGGATCAACGACGTGCTGATCGGCTTCTTCGCCAACATCGGCATCCGCCTGGTCGATTACAAACTCGAATTCGGTCGTCTGGCCTCGGATCCCTCCCAGGTGGTGCTGGCCGACGAGATCTCCCCGGACACCTGCCGGCTGTGGGATTTCGTCACGAACGAAAAACTGGACAAGGACCGCTTCCGCCGTGATCTGGGCGGCGTGGTGGAGGCCTACCAGGAGGTGGCACGGCGCATGGGAGTCTCTGGGGAGTCATGAGCACGCGCCCGGTACTCGTCTGGCCGGGTGAGGTGTGCGACTCCCGGTTGCGGCTTTCGTTCTGGCCCGATGATCTGGATCTGCCGGTCTTCGTGGCCCGGTACGTCTATTTCGTCGCCGCCAACGAACCGCTGACCGCCGACGGGCGGGAGCGGCTCGCCGCCCTGCTCAACGCCCAGCCCCGCGAGTTGGCGCTGCATCGTTTCGTCTCGCCGCCGCTGGTGGTGATTCCGCGGCTGGGCACCATCTCTCCCTGGTCCACCAAGGCCACCGAGATCGTGCGCGGCTGCGGCCTCACCGCCGTCACCCGCATCGAACGCGGGGTGTTGCACGACTTCGGCGACCAACGGGTCAACCGGGCGCAACGGGAACGGCTCATGCCGCTCCTGCACGACCGCATGACCCAATCGGTCTGTTCGGATCTGGTGGAGGCCATGGGACTCTTCGCCCAGGGCGAGGCGCGCCCCCTGGTCCAGGTTCCGGTCCCCACGCTCGAGAAGGTCAACGTCGCGCTGGGACTGGCCCTCTCCCCGGAAGAGATCCGCTATCTGGCCGACCACTTCGGCAAGGTGGGACGGGATCCGACCGATGTCGAACTCATGATGTTCGCCCAGGCCAACTCCGAGCACTGCCGGCACAAGATCTTCAATGCCGCCTGGGTGCTCGACGGTCGCGCACAAACGGAAACCCTGTTCGGCATGATCCGCGAAACCGAGGCCAGAACCCCGGATCCGGCCCTGTCGGCCTATCGGGACAACGCCGCCGTGATGCGCGGCGGTCCCGGCGCCCGTTTCGCGCCGGACGAGGAAGGGGTCTACCGGGCCACGCCCGCCGCACTCCACGTACTGATGAAGGTGGAGACCCACAACCACCCGACCGCCATCGCCCCCTTTCCGGGCGCGGCCACCGGTTCGGGCGGGGAGATCCGCGACGAGGGGGCCACCGGACGCGGTTCCCGTCCCAAGGCGGGGCTGTGCGGCTTTTCGGTCTCCAACCTCAATCTCCCGGACGCGATCCAGCCCTGGGAAGAACCCTACGGCAAGCCGGAACGGATCGTCTCGGCCCTCGAGATCATGATCGAGGGACCGCTGGGGGCCGCGGCCTTCAACAACGAATTCGGACGCCCGAACCTCTCCGGCTATTTCCGCACCTTCGAACAGAAGGTGGGCGGCGAGGTGCGCGGCTATCACAAACCCATCATGGTGGCCGGCGGACTCGGCGCCATCGAGCCCGAACAGATCGAAAAACAGCCCCTGGCGCCGGGTTCCCTGGTGATCCAGATCGGCGGACCGGCGATGCTGATCGGTCTGGGGGGCGGGGCCGCCTCGTCCCAGACGAGCGGAGTCTCCCTGGCGGAGCTGGATTTCGCCTCGGTGCAGCGCGAAAACGCCGAGATGCAGCGCCGCTGCCAGGAGGTGATCAACACCTGTCTGCATCACGAGGGCGGCAACCCGATCCTGTCGATCCACGATGTCGGTGCCGGCGGCCTTTCCAACGCCGTGCCCGAACTCCTGCACGGTGGCGGCGTGGGCGGTCGGCTCGACCTGGCCCGCGTGCCCAACGACGACCCCACCATGTCGCCGATGGAAGTGTGGTGCAACGAGGCCCAGGAGCGCTATGTGCTGGCCATCGCGCCGGAACACGAACCCCTGTTCGCCGCGTTCTGCGCCCGTGAGCGCTGCCCGTTCCGGGTGCTGGGCGTGGCCACCGCCGAACCGGTCCTGCACCTGATGGACAGCCGCACGGGCGAGGTATCCATCGATCTGCCCATGGAGGTGCTCCTGGGCAAACCGCCGCGCATGCTGCGCGACACCCGCAACCGCGTGCCGCTGCGCATCTCCTTCGACACCCGCGGCATCGATCTGGTCGAGGCCGCCGAACGGGTGTTGCGTCTGCCGACCGTGGCGGACAAGGGCTTTCTGATCACCATCGGCGATCGCACCGTGACCGGACTGGTCCATCGCGACCAGATGGTGGGACCGTGGCAGGTGGCGGTGGCCGACGCGGCGGTGACGCTGCGCGATTATCAGGGATATGCCGGCGAGGCGATGGCCATGGGCGAGCGCACCCCGGTGGCGCTGCTCGATCCGGCGGCCTCGGCGCGTCTGGCCGTGGGCGAGGCGTTGACCAACCTCCTGTCCGCGCCGGTCAAGGCGCTGGAGAGCGTAAAACTCTCGGCCAACTGGATGGCCGCCGCCTCCCATCCGGGCGAGGACGCGGCCCTGTTCGCGGCGGTGCGCGCCGTGGGGATGGAGCTGTGTCCGGCCCTGGGGATCGGCATTCCGGTGGGCAAGGATTCGCTCTCCATGAAGAGCGTCTGGCGCGATCACGGCGCGGAACGGTCCGTCACCGCGCCGGTCTCCCTGATCGTCTCCGCCTTCGCGGTGGTCGAGGATGTGCGCGGCGCGCTCACCCCGCAACTGCGCCTGGACGCCGGCCCGACCGACCTTCTGCTCATCGATCTGGGACGCGGACGCGACCGGTTGGGCGGCTCGGCCCTGGCCCAGGTCTACCGCCAGATGGGGGATGAACCGCCGGATCTGGACGATCCCGTGGCCTTCAAGAATTTCTTCAACGAAGTGCGCGCCCTGGCCGATGAAAAGATCATTCTCGCTTATCACGATCGCGCCGACGGCGGACTGTTCGTCACGCTGTGCGAGATGGCCTTCGCGAGCGGTTGCGGAGTGGAGATCGCCCTGGATGGCCTGGGTCGGGATCCCCTGGCGGCGCTCTTCGCCGAGGAGTTGGGCGCGGTGGTGCAGGTACGCCGCGCACACCTGGAGACCACCCGCGACCGCCTGGCCCGCCTGGGCATCCTGGCCGCACGACTCGGCGAGCCGGTGCCGGGCACCCGGTTGGGTTTTTTCCATGCCGGTCGGGAGATCCTGAACGGCGACCGGATCCGCTACCGCCGGCTCTGGTCGGAGACCGGCTGGCGCATCCGCGCCCTGCGCGACGATCCGGTCTGCGCCCGCCAGGAGTACGACACCCTGCAAGATGGATCCGATCCAGGATTGTCGGTGCGGGTGCCGTTCGAAATCCCGGCCCCGATGATCGCCACCGGCGCCCGTCCCGAGGTGCTGATCCTGCGCGAGCAGGGAGTGAACGGCCATGTGGAGATGGCGGCGGCGTTCCATGCCGCCGGTTTCGATCCGGTGGACGCCACCATGACCGACCTGGCCAACGGTCGGATCAGACTGGAAAACCATCGCGGACTGGCGGCCTGTGGCGGTTTCTCCTATGGCGACGTGCTCGGCGCCGGACAGGGGTGGGCCCGCTCGATTCTCTTCAACGACACCCTGCGCGAGGCCTTCCGGAGCTTCTTCCACCGTCCGGACACCTTCTCCCTCGGGGTGTGCAACGGCTGTCAAATGATGAGCACCCTCGCCGAACTGATCCCCGGCGCCGAAGGGTGGCCCCGCTTCGTGCGCAACCGGAGTGGTCGCTTCGAGGCGCGGGTCGCGCGGGTGGAGATCGGCGACTCTCCCTCGGTGCTCCTGGCCGGCATGGAAGGTGCACGACTGCTGGTACCCTGCGCCCACGGCGAGGGACGCGCCAACGCCCGTCTGGCGGACACGGGACGGATTGCCTTGCGCTATGTGGACAACCGTGGCAACGTGACCGAACACTATCCCGCCAATCCGAACGGTTCGCCCGCCGGAATCGCGGGGGTGACCAGTCAGGATGGTCGCGTGACCATCCTGATGCCCCATCCCGAACGGGTGTTCCGCTGGGTCCAGAACTCCTGGATCCCGGATGGCGCGCGGGGCGATGCCGGTCCCTGGGCACGGATGTTCGCCAATGCCAAAAGCTGGCTGGATGGGATGTAAGACGTATTGAAGGTGGCGGGTGAGAGCCATGGACGAACAGGAAGTCGAAAATGTGGACGAGGAAGGAACCGCGAAACCGGGCAGGAAGAAAATCCTTCTGCTGGGGGGTGCGGTCATCGCCCTGTTGTTGCTTTTGGGCGGTGGATGGCTGTTCTACACCAAGCTCGGCGCCATCAAGGACTCCTCCGAGGCCGAACAGGCCCATCGCGAGGCCACGGAAGCCGAAAAGAAACTGCGTCTGTCCGGCCCGCTGAAGGGAGTCCCGGCGGGTATCGAAGGTCCGGAACCCCCACCGGTCACCCTGGCCAAGGATGGGGTGAGCGTCGATCAATTGGCGATCTTCATTCTGGAGAGCGGAGAGCGGCGCGTGCAGGGACGGGTTTACAACCACGGCAACCAGCCGCTGATCGCGGCACGGGTGCAGATCGAATTCCTGGGCAACGCCGGCGAGGTGCTCACCGCCCGTCCGGTCAACCCGCTGGTGATCTCCGGCGGGATCTTCGGCGATCAGTCGGAGAGCCTCCCGTCCGGCTCGGGACGCAGTTTCCTGGTCACCACCGACGATCTGCCGGCCAACTGGAACGGCAAACTCTCCGCCAAGATCATGGGCGCCCAGTTCGGACGCCCGGTGACGGAGGAAGCGCGGCGATGAGCCTGGTGGCCCCGCTCGTCCTGGCCTCGACCTCGATCTACCGCCGCCAGCTCCTCGAACGTCTCGGCGTCCCCTTCGCGGTCGCCTCCCCGGAGACCGACGAAACCCGCCTGCCCGACGAACCCCCGGAAACGCTCGTGCAACGCCTGGCTGAGGCCAAGGCCCGTGCCGTGGCCGAGCGGTTTCCGGATGCGGTGATCATCGCCTCGGATCAGGTGGCGGTGATCGATGGCCGGGTGCTCGGCAAACCCGGCTCCCCTGAAAACGCCGCCGCCCAACTGCGTCTCGCCTCGGGACGCGAGGTGGTGTTTCACAACGGTCTGGCGCTCCTTGCCCCGGTCGAGCCCCGCCTGCAACGGGCATTGATCCTGTTTCGCGTTCATTTTCGTCCGCTGCGTGACGACACCATCCAGCGTTACCTGGAACGGGACCGCCCGTTCGATTGCGCGGGCGGGTTCAAATCCGAACAGCTGGGCATCGCCCTCTTCTCCCGCATGGAAGGGGAGGATCCCACCGCCTTGATGGGGCTCCCCCTGATCGCCCTGACCGGCATGCTCGAACGCATCGGGATGCCGGTGGTGTGAAGATCTGGCGGCTTGCGCGTCTCCTGATCTGGCGGATCGGACGCCTGCGACACACGGTGCCGTTGACGGTCCAGGCACTCCTCATCACCGGTGCCGCCGGAGCCTTTTTCTGGTTCTTCCAGGATGCCCTGCACGCCCGGCGCATGGAATCGCTGGTGCAGCACCATCTGCTCGCCGAGATGCGCCGCGACGCCCAGATCGACTGGATCCGGCTGGACGAACGGTTGCGCGCCCAGGAACGGGTGGTGCGCTGGCTGGTGGAACGCGCCGAATTCTCCGAGGCCTTCGACCAGCGCGACGCAGCCGGCTGGCTGGTGGAGGAGCCCCAGGACGATCTCTCCCGAGAGCCGTCCGAAACCACCCTGGTCTGGTTTCCCGCGCGGCGCATCACCCGTGAGTTGGGGTATGAGGTCCATGCGCTGCTCACCGACGGCTCGGGACGCGCACGGGCCTTCGTGGCCGCGCGCGGCAAGGCCCAGCCCGGATTGTCCCTCCAACCCTTCATCGACGCCTGTCTGGCCCACGAAGTCAGAAGCGCGGTGCGTCACGATCAGGGGATTCCCCATTTTCTCACCTGCGCGGACCTGCGCCATGCCGATGGCCGAGCCAAGGCGCTGCTGGTGTTGATCGCTCCGCTCGACGACGACTTTCTGCAATCGTTCCACGCCGAATGGTATCAGGATGGCATTCTGGCCTTTCTCGATGAGGCCGGGGAACGGGTCATGGCGAGCAGTCGCCCGGAGCGGATTCCGGCCAGAACTCTCCTGTCGTCCCTGCACGCCGATCACCTGATCTTCGGCAAGGAGCTTGGCGCGGAAACCTATTCGGCCACCATGTTCCTGCGGTTCGTGGGGTTGCTGCCCAAGGAGCGACTCGACGCCTTGACCACCACCCTGGTCGGCGAGGGCCGGAGCGAATGGGCCGCCGGCCTGTTTCTCCTGATCGCCCTGTTCGTCGGCATCATCTATTGGCTGGGCCGGATGATGCGCTCGGTGACCCAGAAAATGGTCTCCTTTGCCCGCCAGAGGCTCAATCTGACCCTTTCCACCGCCGTGCCCGGCAACGCCCTGCAACAGTTCATCGACCAATTCGAGATCCTTACCCAGGAGATCGAGGAGGCCCGCGCCCGCGAGGCCGAGGCTTCGGAACGACTCGCCCAGAGCAATCGGGCCCTGGAGTCGTCGTTGACCATGTTGAAGCGCACCCATGCCCAACTGCTCTCCTCGGAGAAGATGGCCGCCCTCGGCGGTCTGGTGGCCGGGGTGGCCCACGAGATCAACACTCCGGTGGGAATCGGCGTCACCGCGGCCTCGTTTCTGGAAAACCGCACCCGAGAGTGCCGAAGCCGCTACGACGAAGGGAAACTGGCCCGCGCCGATCTGGAAGGATACCTTCAGGACGCCTCGGACTCCTCGGCCATGATCCTCTCCAACCTGATGCGTGCCGCCGAACTGGTGCGCGGTTTCAAGCAGGTGGCGGTGGATACCAGCAGCGAAGCGTGCCGGAGTTTCGACTTCGCCACCCTGATCCGGCAGATCCTGCAAAGCCTCCACCCCCGTCTCAAGAAAACACCCCACCAGATCGAGGTGATCTGCCCGGAAGAGTTGACCTATTTCGGGCGACCCGACGTTTTTTCCCAGATCGTGACCAATTTTGTGATAAATTCATTGCTGCATGGCTTTGCCGATGATCGGACCGGTCGGATCACGATCACCGTCGAGTCGCGTGGTGACCAGATCCTTCTGCGTTACGCGGATGATGGCCTGGGCATGGGGGAAGAGGAGCGAAAACGGATCTTCGAACCCTTCTTCACCACGGCGCGCCACAAGGGGGGGAGCGGTTTGGGGATGCACATCGTCTACAACCTGGTCAGCGGGCCCTTGGGCGGCGAAATCGAATGCCGCTCCACGCCCGGCGCGGGCGCAAGCTTCACGATCACGTTTCCAGCCAGCCGCGAACATTCCAAGGATTGATTCCCTGCTTTAAGGATGGAGTAGCATGAGCGACCTTCTTTTTGCCGATGATGCCGCCCCGCGTCCGTCGGACGGAACCGGACGCCTGCCCGAATCGAATGCCTGGAAACTGATGATCGTCGATGACGACCCGGACGTGCATGCCTTGAGCACCATGGTGCTGCGCACCTTCCGTTTCGAGGGACGGGGCCTGCGGTTTCTGCACGGCTACTCACGGGCCGATGCCGAACGTCTGATGCACGAACACCCGGATACCGCGGTGCTGCTCCTGGACGTGGTGATGGAGAGCGATCAGGCGGGACTCGAGGCGGTCCGTTTCATTCGCGAAACCTTGCGCAATCGCTTCGTGCGCATCATCCTGCGCACCGGTCAGCCGGGTCACGCGCCGGAACAACGGGTGATCCTGGATTACGACATCAACGATTACAAGGAGAAAACCGATCTCACCGATATCCGCCTGACCACGGCGGTGATCACGGCGTTGCGCTCCTACCGCGACATGATGGTGATCGAACAGAACCGCAAAGGGTTGCAAAAAATCATCCAGGCCACCGGAAGCCTGTTCGAGCCGCGCTCGATCCGCAAACTGGCCAACGGCGTGCTCACGCAACTGGTGTCGATTCTGGGCCTGGACGAAAGCGCCCTCTATGCCCAGGGGTCGGGATTCGCGGTCAACGGCGATGGCGGACGCCTGGTGCTGTATGCCGGAACCGGACGCTACACGGACCGGATCGGCGAGCCGGTCGAAGCGGTGGTCGATCCCGATACCCTGGTCTTGATCCAGCGCTCCCTGGAGAGCCGGGAGAGCCTGTTCGAGGAGGATCGCTTCGTGGGCTATTTCCAGACCCGCCAGGGGTCGGTGAACCTGCTGCATCTGCGCGGTGCCGGCCCGTTCGGGGAGTGGGACCGGGAGTTGATCCAGCTCTACTCCACCAACGTCGGGCTGGCATTCGACCATGTGTTGCTCAATCGGGAGATCTTCGGCGCCCTGGGTCGGGGCGATCCGGTGGCCATGGCGGAGATCATGGCCGATCACGGGGAGGGGTGATCCGCTTTGAGCGGGACAGGTCTGGAATTCATCGGAGGGGATGATCTTGGCATGAACGGTTTGGATTTTCGGTCCGGTTTCGTGACCGCGGATTGGTTGTTGGAGCATCTGGGGCGTACCGGGCTCCGTCTGGTGCAGGTGGGCGGAGAGAGTCACTATCCACGCCTGCACCTGCCGGGCGCGGTTCTGGTGACCTATCCGGAGTTCACCGCGCAACGGGATGGGCTGCCGGCCATGTTTCCGGAACTGGTGGATCTGGAACGGCTGTTCGGACGCCTCGGAATCGGTGTCCAAACCCCGGTGGTGGTGTATGATCTGGTGGGCGGAACCGACGCGGCACGCTTCGCCTGGACCCTGGCCCGCGCCGGACACGCGGGGTCCCGCGCGATTCTGGATGGCGGGCTGCCGGTCTGGTATCAACGCCAACTGCTGCTGGATTCGGCCATCCCCCACATCGAGGCCGAGACCTTCACGGCCCGTCCGGACGAGAGGTGGGAGGCGGATCGGGAACAGGTGCTGGCCACCATCGCCAGCCACGCGGAGGGGGTGCTGCTCGATGCCCGCTCGCGCAACGAATACCTGGGGCTCACCCTGCGCGGACCGCGTGGCCATCTGCCCGGCGCCGTGCATCTGGACTGGATCGACACCCTGATGGGACGTCAGGATCCCCGTCTGCAATCCGACGAGGCGCTGCGTGCGCTGTACGCCGCCATCGGCATCGACGATCCGACGCGCGAGGTGATCGTCTACTGCGAAACCGCCCATCGCGCCGCGCACACCTGGGCGGTGTTGCGTCATCTCGGCTGGGAGAAGGTGCGTCTCTACGACGGCTCGATCTCCGAATGGCGCCTGTACGACCTGCCGGTGGTGGCCGGCGACACGCCCCGTTAGGGGATCTTTGGAGGATAGCCATGTTCGATTCCCTCTCCGACCGCCTGGAAGCGGTCTTCAAGAAACTCAAGGGCCAGGGTTCGCTCAACGAGAAGAACATCCGCGACGCCATGCGCGAGGTGCGCATGGCCCTGCTCGAGGCGGATGTCCATCTCGACGTGGTCAAATCCTTCGTCGCCAGGGTGCGGGAGAAATCCCTCGGCCAGGAGGTGATGGGCTCCCTCACCCCCGGTCAGCAGGTGGTTCACCTGGTCCACAAGGAGCTGATCCATGTCATGGGCGGAATCAACGAACGGTTGAACCTCGCCGCCCAACCGCCGGTCGTGGTGCTGATGGTCGGACTCCAGGGGTCGGGCAAGACCACCACCACCGCCAAACTCGCCAAGCGCCTGATGGAAAAGGAGCGCCGCAAGCCGCTGCTGGCCTCCCTGGATGTCTATCGTCCCGCGGCCATGGACCAGCTCGCCACGGTGGGCAGCTCGGTCGGCGCCAAGGTGATGCCCACCTCGCCGGGCGAGGATCCGCGCGAGATCGCCAAACGGGCTTTGCAAACCGCCCGCACCGGCGGTTACGACGTGCTGCTGCTGGATACCGCCGGACGTCTGCATGTCGATGCCGAGTTGATGAACGAACTGGTGGATGTGGCCGCCCTGGTCAAACCCACCGAAACCCTGCTGGTGGTGGACTCGATGACCGGTCAGGACGCGGTCAACGTGGCGCGCAACTTCGACGAGAAGCTCTCCCTGACCGGCGTGATCCTCACCAAGACCGATGGCGATGCCCGCGGCGGCGCGGCGTTGTCGGTACGACACGTCACCGGCAAGCCGATCAAGTTCCTGGGCACCGGCGAAACCATGGAAGGTCTGGAACCGTTCCATCCGGACCGGGTTGCCTCGCGTATCCTCGGCATGGGCGATATCCTCTCCCTGGTCGAAAACGTGATGGAGAAGGTCGATCTCAAGGAGACCTCGAAATTACAGGAGAAACTCCTCTCCTCGACCTTCTCCCTGGAAGATTTCCTGGCCCAGATGCGCCAGATCAAGAAGATGGGCCCTCTGGAGGAGATCATGGGCATGATCCCAGGGGTGAAACAGGCGATGAAAGGGCGCGACATGGCGGTGAACGAAAAGCACCTGCGTCGCGTGGAGGCGATCATCCTCTCCATGACCCCCACCGAACGGCGCAAGCATCAGATCATCAACGCCTCGCGCAAGAAGCGCATCGCCATGGGTTCCGGCACCACGGTCCAGGAGGTGAATCAACTGTTGAAACAATTCATCCAGACCCAGACCCTGATGAAACGGTTCGGAAAACTCGGCGGCAAGGGGTTCATGCGCGGCTTTCCCGGACTGGGGGGCGGGGGCGGCCTCCCCGGACTGGGGGGCGGGGGCGGTCTCCCCGGACTGGGGGGCGGGGGCGGTTTTCCGGGCGCGGGGCTGTTCGGTGGCAACAAACCACCAGGCATGCCCTGAACAATCGGGGAACCTCCAGAGTCCCTGATGCCGCCGCGATGCCATGGACATTCGGATCCAGATGGAAAACGCGCTCCTGCGTCCCATCCTGCTCAAGGCCATGGAGAATGCCGGACGGCACGGGAGGAAAACCGATCGGGCGCTGGATGCCGGAGCGCTTGCCGAGGTGCTCGGCGACACCTGAACGGATTTGGTTCGGAAGATCGCGGCCAACGCTTTACTTGCCCGGATCTTTGTGGGAAAATGTACGGTTTATCCAGTCATCCGCCCGATGGCGTTTGACGCGGATCGCTGATTGACGTTCATACCTTGAACGAGGAGTGTGCAAACCATGGCGTGGAACGATGGTGGTGGCAATCCGGGTCCCTGGGGGCCGAGCGGTGGCGTGCCCCCGCAACCACCCGATATCGATCAGATTTTCCAGCTTCTGCGCGAGCGTTTCCAGGGTGGAAATCCGCTCGCGCGGGCCTGGCCGATCGTGCTCGCATTGGCGCTGCTCGTCTGGATGGCCACCGGCATCTACGTGGTCGGACCGGACGAAAACGGTGTGGTGTTGCGTTTCGGGCGGCATGTGGAGACCACCGGTCCCGGTCCCCATTGGCGTCTTCCCTACCCGATCGCCACGGTGCTCACCCCGAAGGTGACCAAGGTGGAGCGGATCGAGATCGGTTACCGGACCCGTTCACGGGGCGACACCCGTTCGGGTGGCGACGAGGTGGATGTTCCCGCCGAGTCCCTGATGCTCACCGGCGATGAGAACATCATCGACATCGACATGAGCGTCCAGTACCGTATCAAGGATGGGGGCGCGGCCAACAATCTGTTCAATCTGCGCAACCCCTCGACCGATCGCCACAAGGTGGTGCGCGACGCGGCGGAATCGGCGATCCGGCAGGTGATCGGTCGCAACGAAATCGACAGCGCCCTGACCGCCGGCAAGGAGAAGATCCAGTCCGATGCCAAGCTGACCATGCAGAAAATCCTGGACAGCTACAACAGCGGCATCACCATCGTCACGGTGCAGCTCCAGAAAGTTTCGCCGCCGCCCGAGGTGGTGCACGCCTTCAAGGACGTGGCCAGCGCGCGGGAGGACCGCGAACGGGCGATCAACGAGGCCCAGGGGTATGCCAACGACATCCTGCCCAAGGCCAAGGGCGAGGCGGCCAAGCAAATCCAGGAGGCCGAGGCCTATCGCGCCGCCAAGGTGACCCGTGCCCAGGGCGACATACACCGTTTTCTGGCGATTCTCAAGGAGTACGAGAAGGCGCGTGACATCACCGAAACCCGCCTTTATCTGGAGGCCATGGAGGAGGTGTTGAGCGGCGTGAACAAGGTGATCGTCGAGCCGCGGGCCGGACACAATCTGCTGCCTTACATGCCGATTCCGGCGCCAGGTGGCGTTCGGGGCGGCGCCGCGCCGGCCAAGGGGGAGGCGACGCCATGAACAAGAATCTTTCCCTGGGGCTCTCCCTGGTGGGGGTGGCGATTCTGGTGCTGGTCACCCAGTCGGTCTACACCGTGGCGCAGTGGCGTCAGGCGCTGGTGGTGCAGCTGGGCAAGCCGGTGGAGCCGGCCATCACCGAGCCGGGGCTCCATTTCAAGTTCCCGTTTCTGCAAGAGGTCCACTTCTTCGATCGCCGCCTGTTGGAGTTCGATCAGGAGCCGCAGGAGATCCTGTCGGCGGACAAGAAAAACCTCAAGGTGGACAGCTATTCGCGCTGGCGCATCGTCGATCCGTTGAAGTTCTTCCAGACCGTGCGCGACGAGAACGGTGCCGCCGACCGGCTCAACGACATCATCTACTCCAACATCCGCGAGGTGTTGGGGCAGTTCACCATGATGGAGATCGTCTCGGCCTCCCGTTCGGATCTGACCCAGCGCATCCGCGAGCAGACCAACGTCCAGGCCAACAAGTACGGCATCGAAATCATCGACGTGCGCATCAAACGGACCGATCTGCCCGCGGAGAACTCCAAGGCGGTGTTCCGGCGCATGCAGACCGAACGTGAACGCCAGGCCAAGCAGTACCGGGCCCAGGGCGAGGAGGAGGCGGTCAAGATTCGCTCCAAGGCGGTGCGCGAACGGGAGGTGCTGCTCGCCGAGGCCTACAAGTCGGCCCAGGAGATCCGGGGCGAGGGGGACGCCGAGGCCACCAAGGTCTATGCCGAGGCCTATCAGGCCGATCCGCGTTTCTACCAGTTCACCCGGACCCTGGAGGCCTATGCCAAGTCCATGGGCAAGGATTCGACCACCGTGGTGCTGGAACCTTCGGGTTTCTTCCGCTATCTGCAAGGGTTGACGCCGCCGGGTCGCTGATTCGCGTGGGGCTCTCGTGACGGGTATGAAACCGGTGCATGCATGGGGAACGCGGGCGACACGCGGGAGGGGCATGAAACGTGATCGGTGATGCCGGCAGTCGGATCGAGGTGGCATGAAGGATTTCTTGAGTATCCTGGGCATGGTGCTGATCGTGGAAGGGGTGCCCTATTTCCTGGCTCCCGAGCGGATGCGGCGTTGGGTACTGGCGATCGCCGAACTGCCGGAAGGGATGTTGCGACGTACCGGATTCCTGCTCATGGCAGTGGGGTTGTGGTTGGTCTATCTGGCACGCGGGTGACGACGATGGCACCTCTCGGCATGGACGAAGATCGGGACGACGACGCTTTCCAGCCGCGCTGGGAGTTGCTGGGCGACACACCCCGCGCCCTGGGGAGTGTCACCCTGGATCTGAACCACCTGCTGCATCGCGCCCAGCCCTGGAAGGCCAACGGCGTGTTTGGCCAGGAGGATTTCACCGAACTGGCCGAGGCCGGCGCTCTGGAAGGCCGGGCCGAGCTGCTGCTCGAGGCCAGACCGGTGCGTCAGGAAGGACGGTGGATCGCGCGGGTACGGGGATTCTGTCGCGCCACGCTGCGTTTGACCTGCGTGCGCTGCCTGGTTGACTTTTCCGCGCCCCTGGAGGCGGAAATCGATGCCGCCTTCGCGGTCGGAAGCGACCCGGCGGTCAAAAACAAAAGCTGGCGCTTCGAGGAGGATGTCGAATATCTGCCGGATGGTGTGCTCACGCTCTCCCATCTGGTCGAAGAGGAGTTGTTGCTTACCCTGCCCATGAACCCGGTCTGCGTCTCCGGGTGTGCTGGACTGTGTGCGGGGTGTGGGGCGGATCTCAATCGCGCTCCGTGTACCTGCCGTGAAAGCGAGCCGCAAGGCCCGTTCGCGGCGTTGAAATCGTTGCGATCCACCTGATTCGCGCCTCCCTGGGACGCGGGAAGACGAAAATCGCATGAACACGTTGGTTTGATCTTAAAAGCAAGGAGAACACCCATGGCCGTACCCAAAAAGAAAGTTTCCTCCGCGCGTGGCGGCATGCGTCGCGCCCACAGTGCCCTGACCGCCCCGGCGTTGTCGCTCTGCCCGAACTGCCAGGAGCCGCGCCCCCCACACAAGGTGTGCCCCCACTGCGGGTGGTACAAGGGTCGCGAGGTGGTGGCAGTCAAGGAGTAAGGGGCGTACCCCGCCTCCGCGCAAGGGACGACCGATCGTGACCATTCGCATCGCGCTGGATGCCATGGGGGGCGACAAGGCTCCAGCAGCCCCCATCGAGGGGGCTGTCCTGGCCTTGGGACAGCACCCCGGATGCGCCTTCACCCTGGTGGGACAGCCTGAGGTGATCGCCACCGAACTCGCGCGCATCGGCGCGGATCCGGGACGGTTCGTCATCCATCCGGCCAGCGAGGTGGTCGGCATGGCGGACAAACCCTCCGTGGCCCTGCGCACCAAAAAGGACTCCTCGATGCGGGTGGGCGCCAATCTGGTCAAGAGCGGCGCGGCGGATGCCTTCGTCTCCTCGGGCAACACCGGGGCACTCATGGCCACGGCCCGCTATGTCCTCAAGACCCTCCCCGGCGTCGATCGACCGGCCATCATGGCGGTCATGCCCTCAATCACCGGTCAAACCCTGATGCTCGATGTCGGGGCCAATGTCGATTGCTCGGCGGATCATCTCTGTCAGTTCGCCCTGATGGGCAAGGTCTATGCGTCGGCGGTGATGGGACTGAAAAAACCGCGCATCGGTCTTCTCAACATCGGCGAGGAGGAGATCAAGGGCAACGAGGTGGTCAAGGAGGCCGGCGAACGGCTCAAGGCCGATGGCGGCGATGGCTACATCGGCAATGTCGAGGCCTCGGAAATCTTCGCCGGTGGGGTGGACGTGGTGGTGTGCGACGGCTTCGTCGGCAACGTCACCTTGAAAACCATCGAGGGGATGGCGCGCATGTTGACCCATTTCCTCAAAGAGTCGTTCGGTGCTTCGGTCTGGACCAAACTCGGCTATCTGGCCGCCCGTCCCGCCATGACCAGTTTCCGTTCACGGGTCGATCCGCGCAAATACAACGGCGCGATCCTGCTGGGACTCAACGGCATCGTGGTCAAGAGTCACGGCGGGGCGGATCCGTATGCCTTCAGCCGGGCCATCGGCGTGGCCGTGGATCTGGCCGCCAATCGTGTCAACGAAAAGATTCGCCGCGACATCGCGGCCCATGCCGGCGTTTCCGCCGGAAACGGGGGAGAGCAGGCATGTCCAGGTTGAGGGCGCGCATCATCGGCACCGGTTCCCATCTCCCGGAAAAACGGCTCACCAACCACGATCTGGCCCGGATGGTCGATACCTCCGACGAATGGATCTTTTCACGCACCGGGATCCGCGAACGACGCATCGCCGCCGAAGGGGAGTACACCTCGGATCTGGCCGCGCAGGCGGGTCGCAACGCCATCCAGGCCGCCGGCATCGACGCCGCCACCATCGATCTGATCCTCGTCGCCACCACCACCCCGGATCTGGTCTTCCCCTCCACCGCCTCGATCGTTCAGCACAAACTGGGACTCTCCCACACCCGCATGCCGGCCTTCGACGTGCAGGCGGTGTGCGCCGGGTTCATGCACGCCCTCTCCGTGGCCGATCAGTTCATTCGCGCCGGCAGCTGCTGGCGGGTGCTGGTGATCGGCGCCGAGACCGCCTCGCGCATCCTCGACTGGAACGATCGCGGCACCTGCATCCTGTTCGGCGATGGCGCGGGCGCCGTGCTGCTCGAGGCGGAACTGGATGGCGAACGCGGACTGCTCTCCACCCATCTGCATGCCGACGGCTCGCAGATCGACCTGTTGCTCACCGACGGCGGGATCTCCCGCGGTCCGGCGCCGGGCGGCGGCATGGGGGTGATCCGCATGCAGGGCAACGAGGTGTTCAAGCAGGCGGTCAAGGCCATGGAGTCCTGCGTGGACGAGACCCTGTCCGCCAACCAGATCTCCAAGGAGCAGGTGGATTGGCTGGTGCCCCATCAGGCCAACATCCGCATCATCCAGAGCACGGCCAAACGGTTGGGCATGCCGATGGAACGGGTGGCGGTGACCGTGGACCGGCATGGCAACACCTCGGCGGCGAGCGTGCCCCTGGCCCTCGACGAGGTGGTGCGGGACGGCAGGATCCAGGCCGGTCAACGGGTGATGATGGTGGCTTTTGGCGGCGGCTTCACCTGGGGATCGGCGCTGGTGCGCTGGTGAGGATCAACCCGGGAGGGGTTGGCAGGTTGATTCGGCCTGGTTGTTCGACATCGGTTGGACGTTTCCCATGACCAAACCATCCTCGGAAATCATCTTTCTCGGCCACTGTCCGGACCGTGTGGGTCTGGATGCGCGCATCACCGGCTTTTTCGCCGACGAACTTTTCAACATCCTCGACCTCTCCCAGCACTCGGAACGGGGACGCTTTTTCATCCGTATCGAGGGGAGCGAAGAGGGCTCGCCCCAGTCCATTCAGACCTGGACCGAAAAGTTCTTTCCGATCGCCCGCGAACTGGACATGGCCTATTCGTTCCACGATCCGCTGGAACGGTTGCGGGTGGTGATGTTCTGTTCCAAGACCCTGCCCTGCCCGCTGGAGGTGCTCTCCCGCTGGTTGAGCGGCGAAATGCGCATCGATCTGCGCGCGGTGGTGAGCAACCATCTGGCGATCGAACCGATCATTCGCAAGCTCGATCTCCCCTTTTATCACACCCCGACCACCGGCGACGCGAGCCTGTTCGAGCCGATGCAGATCCGCATCATCGAGCAGCACAGCCCGGACCTGATCGTGCTGGCCCGTTACATGAAAATCCTCTCGCCCCATTTCCTGGGCGAGGTGCGCACGCCAATCATCAACATCCACCACTCCTTCCTCCCCTCGTTCATCGGCAACGACCCGTATGAACAGGCTTACCGGCGCGGGGTGAAGCTGATCGGCGCCACGGCCCATTTCGTCACCTGTGATCTGGACGAGGGACCGATCATCCATCAGGATGTGGTGCGAATCGGTCATCAGTTCTCGGTGACCGACATGAAGCAGGTGGGCGCGGACATCGAAAAGCAGGTACTCGCCTCGGCCTTGCGCAAGTTCACGGAACGCAAGATCATTCAGTGGCAGGGCCGGACGGTGGTGTTTCACTAGAGACGACCAATCCCCACCCACGCAGGAGGGTCCATGATCCCCCACTCCCCGATGCAAACCGCCACGCTCGACGCCCCTTTGTCCCCACCCACGCCTACGGTGCTGGTGATCGGCGCCGGTGCGGTTGGCGGCTTCTACGGCGCTGCCCTGGCGCGCGCGGGGGCGCATGTCACCACCCTGCACCGCTCCGATTACGAACAGGTGCGCCAGCACGGCATGCGCATCGACGGGCTGGATCGTCAGGAGATCTTCCATCCCCATCGGGTGATCGACCGGCTCGAGGCCCTGCCCGACCCGCCCGATTTTCTGCTGGTGAGCCTCAAGGCCCTGCCCGACCCGCCGGTGGCCGAGATCATCCGTCCGGCGGTTGGCGATCGAACCGCCATCATCCTGCTGCAAAACGGCCTCGACATCGAGGAACCGGTCCAAACCGCCTTTCCGGAACACGAAATCATCGCCGGTCTGGCCTTCGTCTGCCTGCAAAAGATCGCGCCGGGCCATATCCGCCATCTCTGTCACGGCAAGATCACCCTGGGGCGCCACCCCTCCGGCATCTCGCCCAAGGTGCGACAACTGGCGGAATTGTTCACCGCCGCCGGCCTCCCCTGTCAGATCACCGACACCCCGGCACGGGCACGCTGGATCAAGCTGGTCTGGAACGCCGCCTTCAACCCGACTTCGGTGCTGGCCGGGGATCGGACCACCGAGGAGATTCTGCGTCTGCCCGAGGGGGAGAAGCTGGTACGCGACATCATGCGTGAGGTGATCGAGATCGCCGCGGCCCACGGTCACGACCTGCCGGAAGGGTTGATCGAGGCCCATCTGGAGGCCACGCGCTCGATTCCCCCCTATCATACCAGCATGGCGCTCGACCACCTGGCGGGTCGAGCCATGGAGATCGACGCGATCCTGGGCGCAGCGGTACGCGCCGCCCGTCGCGTCGGTCGTTCCGCGCCGCTTCTGGAGGGGCTGTGGGCCCTGATGAGACTTCTGGAAGGAGAGGGTATCGAAAAATCCGGATGAATCAGAGGAAACGCGCTACCCGTGGCGGATCCAGGAGACCAGGATCAGCACCTGCACCACGGTCATCAGAATCAGACCGTAAGCCCCACCCACGTACAGGGCATTGAGGATTTTGACGGTGACATTCGAGCCCTCGACCACGTTCTGCTCGCTGCTCATCTCCAGCTTGACTCCTCATGTTTGGCGTGCGGGGTGACAAACGGACCCAAATGGGGGGAAGATGCCCCCAACGCCACCCGACCATGGACCACGATTTCGGACGTTCCCCGGGACGGGTGGGATCGGTTCCGGTTCGCGATCCGGAGCCACCCCAAACCCCGAATCACGAACCGTTGCCTGCTTGACGCATGCTCCACCATCAAGCAAAAAGCAAACCAGATTTCCAAAAAAATCAGGCCGGTTTCCCGCGCCAAATCCAAAAACGAAAACAGGGTCCGACCGGAATCGAACCCTGTTTTCAGATGATCTGGCCTGCCCGTGACGGCTGTCTGGCGAGGCGACGGATCAGTTTTTCAGATGCATCAGGAAGGTGGCGATGGAGTTGCCAGCCGGCAGCACCGCCATGGAGAAGAGGGTCACCACCACGACCAGGAGAAGCGCCACGCTCAGATGATCGTCCTTGCGCCGCAGCCGCATGCCGTTGAGGATCAACCCCCCGATGGCCACCAGGGCGGTCAACCACAGAAAGAACCAGCTCAAGGTCAGCAGGTCGCGATTCCAGTTTCTGGCGACCCCCATGTTCATGATCCGGTGAAAGAACGACTCATCCGCCGGCTTGGCGTTCTGGGCGAAATACATGCCCATGGACCAGAACAGGAAGCTCACCCACTTGCACCAGAGCAAGGGGTTGCCAGCCGGATTGAGGAGTGTTTTGCGCCGCTCCTTGCGGCGGACCACCACTTCTTCCTGAGCAGCCATGGTCAAGTCCCCTCCAAATCAAGCAAGAATCATTGGTCGGCAGGCACGGACGAGTCACCCTCGCCCCGAGCCTCGGAAGTCCGCATGACGCCGATCTCCACCACGAATTCGTGGGGATCGTGGCGCGCGCCTGGCACTTCACCCGGCTTGCGAGCCGGAGAGACCACGCGTACGCGGCGTGGGTCGATGCCACCCTCGCCGATCAGGAACTCGGCGATCGCCTGAGCCTCGACCACGCCGGCGGCCCAGGGGTTGAGGAGTCCGGCCAGATGCGGCGGTGGTGACGGATCCGGCAGACCGGTCACCTGGATCTCGTTGCGCAGGCTTTGCAACATGGTGGCGATCTGACTCAATTTTAGCTTACTTTCCGGATGAATTTCCAGCGTTTTCGGTTTGAACAGCGTTTTCTTGGAGAGTTTCAGAAAGATGCCGGATTCGGTCTCCTTAAGCTCCGCCTCGCCGTTGTCCACCAGGTTGTTCACCATCAGATCCAACTTCTCGATCAACTGCACCAGCTTGATCTCCTGTTGAAAATCCACGCTCACGAGGGAATCGCCACCCACGGGATTGACCTGTTCCGAGCGGTTCAGGCCAAAGGCATTCTTCATGGTTCCCTGCAACTTCTTGAACTTCGTGGCGTTCACCGTGGACATCGAGAACAGAATCACGAAAAGACAGAGCAGCAGCGTGGCCATGTCCGCCCAGGAGATGAACCAAAGCGGGGTTCCCTTTTTACAGGTTGGACATTTCTTTGCCATTCTCGGGCATCCTTAATCTGGTGCTGGATCCACGCCTCGATTGATCAGGCGGTCAGTTCGCGATGCTTGCGCGACAGGGCCGAGATCAGGGACTTTTCCAGGATACGCGGGTTGACGCCCCGTTGAATCCCCTGCACGCCATCCATGACCAGTTCGTAGATGACCGATTCGTGGGTGCTGTAGTGATGCAGTTTGATGCCGAAGGGGATCACGATGATGTTGGCGACGATGGCGCCGTACATGGTGGCCAGGAGCGCGGTGGCCATCGAGGGGCCGATCGCATCCGGGTTGGAAAGGTTGGAGAGCAGTTCCACCATGCCGATGAGCGTACCCACCATACCCATGGCCGGTCCGGCCTCACCCATGCTTTCGAACATCACCACCCCGACGTGGTGGCGGACCTGCATGTACTCCATCTCCTTGGTGAGGATCTCGCGCAGGTAGGCCGGATCCACGCCATCGACGCAGAAGGTGATGGCGGTTTTCAGGACCGGGTGATGGATCTGCACCTTCTCCAGGGCCAGGATACCCTCCTTGCGGGCGATGTTGGAGCAGTTGATGATCTGCTCGATGATCTCCTTCGGATGCTCCTTGGGAATCTTGAACAGCTTGGAGAGGATCGCCATGGTGTTCATGATGTCCTCGATGTTGAATTTCACGAAGGTACTGGCGATCAGACCACCGACCACGACGATGAAGGCGTGCATGCTCCAGAACAGGCCCAGGTTGTGCCCCATCAGACCGAAGACGATCAGTGTGGCCAGAACCAGGCCGATGACGGTAGAGATATCCAGTTTCATTGTGTGTACCCCAGAGCTGGTCAAAATGCCAAAATCCTGACGAACCGAACCGGAATCCGTCGCAGAACGGAGCCAGTCGCCCGGAAAATCGGCGCATGTCATCCACTATCGACACGCGATCGATGGCCAAGCAGTAGCAATACTGCAACAAACAGACCAAACAGGGTGACACCAGGATGAAAATCAGGGGGCGATGCGGGAGGAGTTTGGAAGGGGAAAAGGGACCATGAAGCCTCAACCGGAAGCTCCACGGTCCCCATCAGGTCACAACCAGACTTACAGTTTCTGCTCGATCTTCGCCCACCCATCCCGCAACCCGACCGCCCGGTTGAAGACCGGATGGGTGGGGGTGGAGTCCGGATCCCGGTGGAAGTAACCGAGCCGTTCGAACTGATACGGCAACGGCTGCCCGCCCTCGGCCAGAGCCGGTTCGAAGCGACAGCCATCCAGCACCTCGATCGATTCCGGACTGACATGCTCGACGATATCCCCCTTGAGGGCATCGGGTTCGGGGACCGAAAAGAGCGGATTGTACAGCCGCGCCTCTCCCGCCACGGAGCGGGTCGCAGAGACCCAGTGAATCACGCCAGCCACCTTGCGACCCACCGGATTGGCGTTCAGGGTGGCCGGATCGTGATCGCAACGCAACTCGACGATGCGACCGGTGGCCGGATCCTTCACCACCTCGCGACAGCGGATCACATAGGCATTGCGCAGGCGCACCTCGCCGCCGCTCACCAGCCGCTTGAACTGCTTGGGCGCGCTCTCGCGGAAATCATCCTCTTCGATGAAGATTTCGCGGGTGAAATGGATGGTGCGCCGGCCCATGGCCTCGTTCTGGGGGTGATTCGGCGCGACGATCGACGCCTCGTACCCTTCGGGCAACGAATCGATCACCACCTTCAAAGGCCGCAACACCGCCATGGTACGCGGCGCACGCGCATCCAGATCGCTTCTCAGACAGGTTTCGAGCAGGGTGTGCTCGACCCGGTTCGGGGACTTGGAGATGCCGATCAGACGACAGAACTCACGGATCGACTCCGGCGTGTAGCCGCGCCGACGCAGACCGGAGATGGTCGGCATGCGCGGATCGTCCCAGCCCGAGACCACCTTGGATTGCACCAGGGCGTTGAGTTTGCGCTTGCTCATCACCGTGTACTCGAGCGACAGGCGGGAGAACTCGATCTGACGCGGACGGCACGGGATATCCAGTTGATCGAGGATCCAGTCGTAGAGCGGACGGTGATCCTCGAACTCCAGGGTGCAGAGCGAATGGGTGACGCACTCCAGGGCATCGGAGATGCCGTGCGCGTAATCGTAGGTGGGATAGATCAGCCAGTCGTCACCGGTGCGATGGTGCGAGACGCGCCGGATGCGATACAAGGCTGGATCGCGCATGTTGATGTTCGGGGAGGCCATGTCGATCCTGGCGCGCAACACCCGCGACCCATCCGGGAACTCCCCGGCCCGCATGCGTCGGAACAAATCGAGATTCTCGGCCACGCTCCGCTCCCGATACGGGCTGTTGCGTCCCGGTTCGGTCAGCGTGCCACGATAGTCGCGCATCTCGTCGGCGGTCAGATCGCACACATACGCCACCCCCTTTTCGATCAACTCTTCGGCGAAACGGTAGAGTTCCCCGAAATAGTCCGACGCATAGTATTTGCGATCCTCCCAGTCAAACCCCAACCAGCGCACATCCTCCTGGATCGAATCGACATACTCCACATCCTCCTTGGCCGGATTGGTGTCGTCGAAACGCAGGTTGCACCGGCCACCCGGATTCTCCGCAGCCACGCCAAAGTTCAGACAGATCGACTTGGCATGGCCGATGTGCAGATAACCGTTGGGTTCGGGTGGAAAACGGGTCTGCAGGCGACCCTCGTTGATGCCGTGGGCCAGATCGTGGGCGATGATGTCGCGAATGAAATCCGCGGAGGGGGTGATGTCGTTCATGAGCGTTTTTATGAATCGTGTTCCGAAATGGTGTTGTGGGAAGTCCGGGGTGGGAAATATTAATGAATCCTACTCCGATCCCGCGTCCACGGCAACCGACGGCGACAAGCTCTCCTGCCTTTCCGCGATCTGACGGATGCGTTCACGAATATCGTTCAGGGTGACGTCCAGGGATTGCAACAGGTCGTTCTGATTGGCGTAGATGCGGGCGCTCTCCTCTTCCTGCTCCTCGATGCGGCGCAACAGCTCCCCCTGACGGGTAGCCAACCCCTCGATCAGCTGACTCGGCCAGGCCGCGGCGAAACGGTCCAACTGCTCGCGGGTGGCGCGCTCGAGTTCGTCCATGCGGCGCAGCAGCTTGGCCTGACGCTGATAGAGATGATCGATGCGCGCATGCACCTCGCCGGCGAGCAGATCACAATCCGTGGGGTCACACTTTTTTTCCCTGGCCATGTTTCGCCTCCAACCCGCCCTGCCCCGCCGGCCCCTTTCACCCGGCCAAACGCAGCCACCTTAACATAAGGACACTCAGTGAGGAAAGTTCTTGTTCAACCGATAGACATACGCCAACACCTCGGCCACGGCCTTGTAGAGATCGGGCGGGATCACGTCCCCCACCGGCACCTTGCCCAACAGGTTCACCAGATCCGGATCCTCCATCAGGGTGACACCCGCCTCGCGGGCCTTTTTCAGGATGGTCTCGGCGACCAGTCCCCGGCCCGAGGCGGTGACGCGCGGCGCGGCATCCCTGGCGCGCTGATAGCGCAACGCCACCGCCCGACGCTGATGCACCGGCAACTCCGAGTCATTCTCCTCCTCCTTGACCTTGGCCGCGCACATCGCATCCTCCCGGTCACAACCATCCAAGCCGTTTGAAAATCCACACCTCGATCAGACCGATGACCATCAGCAACACCCCCTCCATCACGAACCCCTGCTGGCTCGGGAACCAGGTACTGTCGGCATTGAGGAACAATCCGCTGACATTGCTCCCGAACCAGCCCACCACGAACGAGAGTGGCATGAAGAAGGCCGACATCATGGTGAGTTTGAACAGCAGGTCGTTCAACCCCTCGCTGATGGCGTTGGCCACCGAATCCTGGATGATCCCGGCGGTATCGCGGATCTCGTCGAGATCCTCGAGCTGGCGGGTGGACTCGTTGACCACCTCGGCCAGACGCGACCTGAGCGATTCATCCACCCAGGGGAGTTCATCGGCCAGAAGACGGGCGATTGCCTCCCTCTGCGGGGCCAGATAGCGACGCATGGCCACGGCGGCCACGCGCAGATCCCCGAGCCGCTGGCGGATCCGGGGTCCATTCCGACGGGTCTCGTAGGGTTCGTGTTCGGTCAGGGTGTAGGTTTCCAGCTCTTCGAGCTGATCGTCCATGCGCTCCAGGGTCGAGCCGATGCGCGTGGTGAGCTGTTCCAGAAACGCCAGCAGCAGCTCACCCGGCGACCGGGGACCGGTTCCATACTCCATGGTCCGGCGGATCTCGTCGATGAAGGCGATCGGACGTCCGCGCAGGCTGACGATGCCGATGTCATCCACCCACATGCGCAAGGCCACCATGTCGTGGTAGTCGTGGCCGCGGTTTTCGTTGACACTGCGCAGCATCAGGACCGCGCCATCCTGAAAGCGGGTGTAACGGGGTCGGGTTTCGTGAGCCAGGAGCGCCTTGACCGCGCATTCGTCGATGGCCGAGCGCCCCTTGATCCAGTCGATGGCCAGCTCGGAGCGATGGTGGAGATGCAACCAGAAATGGCCGAGGGAGAAGATGTTGGTTGACCCCACCTCGTTCCAGGCAAGCCCCCGTCCCGCGTTCTGGGCATCGAAGCGCCAGGCGTGAATCAATGGATCGGTGGACATTGGCCTGAGACTCCTTGAATCTTCCTGCGACCAAGCACCCCGCCTGACGGCTGAACCGACTGGAGGCTTGGACCAAAGAAGAAAATCAAGCAAAATCCGGACCGGAAATTAACGTTAGATCGCAATTTATCATAATCTGGGAGTTTGTGAAATATTTTTCACATTTATACCTTAAATGGTTGTGCTGCATCGCAAAATAATTATAAAATTCATATATCTCCACACCCCGATCCAATCCTCGAAAAAAATACGTGGCCGCTGTCGTCCCAACGAAATCTTTCCTTGACAAATCATTCCATCTATTAAAGAATATTTCGAGTTGCTCCATCGTGATTCACCCTGTCCAACCCCCTGGATCTCTCGGAAAATCAGCCTGACCCAATCCGTCGCAACCCAAACGGTTGTGAAATAAATTTATTTTATTTTGGACATCATAAACTTAAGATGTCAACGGAGCTGCCATCATGAATACCTCGATGATCGTCATCCTGGGACTGATCCTCGCATCCCTGATCACCGGCGTCGGTGTCTACGACTACCGCTACAGCCAACGGCTGGCGCAAACCGCCAAAATCGAAGAACAACGCGCCGATGGTCGCGACGCCCTGCTCGATCTGGCCAAACGCCAGGAAATTCTCTTCGCCAGATCCAAGGCCTACACCACCGATCTGGCCGCCCTCGGCTATGCGGATGTCGCGGATCTGAGCGTCTTCTCCCCCAAAAAATTCTACAAACTGGTGATCCTTTCCGCCGACGAGAACACCTATGCCCTCGCCGCCGAACCCCAGGACGAACAGCTCGCCGACACCAAATGCGGCGGCCTGACCCTCACCAAGCAGGGCATGGCCAAAAACGCGCGCGGCCCGGACGGCACAGCCTGCTGGCAACCGCCGGAAAGCTGATCCCACGCGCCACGAACATCTTCCGGAGCCCCTCTTTCGGCTCCAGGAAGGTCACTCCCGGTATCCACACCCCTTTCATCCATCCCTTGGGAGGCGCCATGGCCCAGGATCGCATCGGCGTGATGCTCGAGACGGTTTCCCGTCTGCACCGCAAACAATCGTTGCCCCATCTGGAAAACCTGCTCGGAAAAACCTCGGACACCGATCTGATCGCTCTGTTCAAGATCATGCGCGACGAGGAGAGCGCACGCATCCTGCCCCTCCTGCCGCGCGTCAAGGCGATCCGGGTGCTGCGCGCCCTCTCCACGGATCAACGGGCCCACCTCGTCTCCCTGGCCGAAATCCGCGAGATCCTGCCGATCCTCGAAGAACTGCCCCCCGACGAGTTGAACCAGCTGGCCAGTCGCGTCGAAAAAAACAAACAGGCCCAGATTCAAATGCTGCTCAGCATGCGGCAACGTCCCACCACCCTGATCGACGACCGGATGATGGGACGCTCCGCCGAGGATGGCGCCGACGCCACATCGAAGAGCGAATCCAGTCCAAGCGTCGAGAAAACCACTCCGAACGAGCGCGCACCGCAAAATCTCGAAAAGGCCCAGATGTTGTTCGAAAACATCCAGACCTTCCACGCCAAGGCCGCCAACCGCACGCTCCAGAACATCCTGGCCAAGGCCTATCCCGCAGATCTGGCCTCTGCCTTCGAAATGTTCCCGCCGGAGATCGTTCCGGAACTGTTTCTGCGGATCCAGGAGAACGATCAGCGCGCCAAGGTGCTGGGTGAACTCGGCGAAGCGTTGCAACAGGCGGTGGTCGAGGCCTGTCGCCTCGAATCGCTCCCCCCGGTGGTCGCCCGCATGGCCCCGGACAAGCGCACCGATCTGTTCAGCCACCTCGACAAGGAGGTGGCCGAAAAAATCATCGCCCAGCTCGATCAGGAGACCAAGACCGAAATCGAAAACCTCCTGCAATACCCCCCGGAGAGCGCGGGCGGCATCATGACCTCGCAGTTCTTCGCCCTGCCCGAGGATACCCTGGTCTCGGAGGCGATCGCGGCGGTGCGCACCCTGCCTACCTACGAGATGGTCTTCTACCTCTATGTCACCGACGAATCGGGACGCCTGACCGGGGTCAGCTCCCTGCGCCAACTGCTGCTGGCCAACCCGCGCAAACCGCTGCGCGAGATGATGAACACCCGCGTCGTCCAGATCCATACCCACGCCCCCCAGGAGGAGGTGGTGGAGATCGTCCGCCATTACCGTCTGCTCGGCATCCCGGTGGTGGATGAAATGGGGGTGATGGTTGGTCTGGTGACCGTGGACGACATCTTCCCGGTCTTCCAGGAAGAGGTCACCGAGGACATGCTGAAAATGGCCGGCGCCCACAGCGACGAGATCGAGGCCGACTCCTCCCTGCCGATCGTGCGCATCCGTCTGCCCTGGCTGATGCTGGTGTTCGTGGGTGGCGTGACGGGGGTCGGCATCTACCACTATTTCGAACAGGAGGTGCTGGAGATGATCTCCATGATCTACTTCCTGCCCGTGGTCACGGCCCTGGCCGGCAATGTGGGCAACCAGTCGGCCACCGTGGTGATCCGGGGGTTGCGCACCGGCGAAATCAAGGCCAATGCCTTCTGGAAAGTGTTCCCGCGCGAGGTCGGCGCCGGGTTCCTGATGGGCATCCTGGCAGGTGTTCTCCTGGGAATCACCGCCTACATCCTGTTCCGGAACATCGATCTGGTGCAGGTCGTGGCCACCGCCGCCACCCTGACCATCACCCTGAGCAGCATCCTCGCCACCACGGTGCCTCTGCTCCTGGGACGCAAGGGCGGGGATCCGACCGCGCTGACCGGCCCGATGCTCACCACCATCATCGATGTCTGCGGAATCGCCAGTTACTTCCTGATCGCTCACATTTTCATCGATTGACCGTTGACTTGACGGATCCGCATCGAAAACTCTCCAACCCACGGCAACGAATGGAGGCGCGCCATGAGCAGTGAAGCCGGATCGATCTACGCCTATCAGATCGACAAACAAGGCAAGGCCCAGGCCATCGGATGGCACGAGATCCGCACCTGGAAACCGGAAAACGGCTACTTCTGGCTGGTGAGCCGCCCGGAAGGGGAAGAGACGCGCCGCTGGTTGCAAAACGAAAGCGGACTCGATCCCCAGGTGGTCGCCACGCTCCTGCACGACGACAACCGCCCGCAAACCACCTTCACCGCCGAGGGAACCCTGATCACCCTGCGCGCCGTGAACCAAAGCCGCGTCAACGAGGATGACGACGACCTGATCGGCGTCAACATCTGGGTGGACCAGACACGCATCATCGTGATCCGCATGAAGAAAATCCTGGCCTGCGACGACGTGCGCAACGAACTCAAGGAGGGGCAGGTTCCCCGCGACACCGGGGAACTCTTCTCCCGGCTCATGGACCGGATCATGACCCGCCTTGGCCCCTTCACCAGCCGCATCGACCACGAACTCGACCTGCTGGAAGACCGGATCCTGCTGGCGGCCAAGATCGGCACCACCCAGCAGGAGCTTTCGGTGATGCGCCACCGCATCATCACCGCGCGCCGTTATCTGATGCCCCAACACGGGGTGCTCAGCTCGCTGTACGGCGACCGCGCCTTCTGGCTCTCGGACCCCTGCAAGCGGCAACTGCGCGAGGCCAACAGCCACATCAACCGCGCCATCGAGGACATCAACTCCTGTCGCGAGCATGCCGCCCTGTTGCAGGACGAGATCATGGCCCGTCTCGATCGCAACATGAACCGCACCATGAAGATCATCGCAGTCTTCACCGCCTTCCTGTTGCCGATGAACGCGGTGACGAGTCTGCTGGGCACCAACATCGAGGGGATTCCCGGCCAGGCCGGCACCAACACCCCGTATGGCTTTCTGTTCGAATGCATCGGACTGTTCGCGCTGATGGTGCTCTGCTACCTCGTCTTCAAGCGGTTGAAGTGGTTCGAGGAGGATTGAGACACGACGCCAGACAAAACGGTTCGCACCCGACCGGTCCCATCGTCGGTTTTCCCGCCCGCACGATCCGAACCAACGCGCCAAACAACGCCCGATCCCCGACGCACACGAAAAAGCCCACTTCGGTTTCCGAAGTGGGCTTTTTCGTGTGCGGACCACCGACCGTCCCCGCGCGCGGGACGGTCACGACGGCACGCGCTACAGTTTGAACACCATGAAGGCCACGGTCAGATAGTTGATCGAGCCCACCATGTCGATGAAGGCCAGCGCCAACGGCCCGGCGGCCACCGCCGGATCCGCGCCGAGACGCTTGAAAAAGAAGGGCAACGACATGGCGATGGCCGCCGAACAGGTGATGCTCAACAGCATCGCGATGCCAAGCGTGACCGAAAGCAGCGGATTCTGGAAGATCAGATACGAGGCCCCGGCCAGACAGAGACCATACACCCCCCCTTGAATGATGTTGATGCCGAGTTCCTTGAACAGCAACCGGAAAAAATGGGCGTTGTGGATGGTGCCCAAGGCCAGGCCGCGCACCACCACGGCACCGGTCTGACTCCCCGCGTTGCCCGACATGCCGATGACGATCGGGAAGAAAAAGGCCAGTTGCACCACCTTTTCCAAGGTCTGCTCAAACCCTTCCAGGATCGCCGAGACCAGGATGTAGGCGATGAAGGCGGTGATCAGCCAGGGAACGCGGGTCCGGAAGATCTTGAACGGCGACTGGGCCAGGACATTGGTATCCTTGGAGCCGATACCGGCCATCTTCAGGATGGAATTGGTGTTCTCCTCCTGGATGATCTCGATGAGATTGTCGATGGTGATCTGTCCGACCAGCACGCCGAATTCGTCCACCACCGGCATAGCCAGCAGGCGATAGCGGCTGATGAGGTTGGCCACCGTGCCCTGGGGGGTATCGACATGCACCTTGATCAGACGGGTCTGGGTGAACTCCCGCAAGGTCTTTTTCGGATCGGCCACGATCAGACGCCGCAGCGAGCAGACACCGATCAGCCGCTGCATGTCGTCGAGGACATAGAGATAGAAGATCGCGTCGTGGGAAGAGAGTGCCTGGATCGCCAGGATGGCATCGCCGGCGGTGGTCTGATCCGACATGGCGATGATGTTGGTCTCCATGAGGCTGCCGGCGGTTCCCGGCGTATAGATGATCTCGTCGCCATCCCCGGAGGATTTTTCGAAGCGGTTCAATATCTGGGAGAGCCGCTCGGCCACCTCCGGATCCAGACCGGTGAGGGCCATCTGCCGCACCTCCGGCGGAAGGGTGTCGAGGATGGTTCTGATCTGTTCGCCGGGACAGTTGGAGACCACGTAACGACGATGGTCGTCATCGAGTTCGGTCAACACCTGCGCGGCATGCTCGGGAGGGGCGATCCGGCAGAAAAGTTCCATGGCGCGCGGGCCGGGAAAGCCGTTCAACACCTCGCCGAGGTCGGCGGGCTTGAGTTTGCTCAACAGTTGGGTCAAATGGGCGGTCGCCCCGCGCCGGTGCAGACGCACGATCGCCTCGGCGATGTTGCTGTTCTTGGGGGCGGGTTTGGCCGCTGCCTTATTGTCATCCAGAACCATCATGGCCATGGCGGAATCCTCATCGATTTCAAGAGAGTCGTTATCGAGTCGTCGAAAGGGACGAAAGCGGTCTCACAAGCCATAGACCGCCGTGGCGATCAACAGATAGTTGATCACCCCGAGCACATCGACCGTGGTCAACACATAGGGGCCACCGCCCACCGCCGGATCATGCCCCATTTTCTGGAGCAGCAAGGGCAGACTCGAAGCGATCACCCCGGCATAGGTGATGTTGCTCAGGATACTGATCCCCACCACGAAGGCAAGCGTCGTGCTCTTGAAGACCACCAGCGCGTAGCCGGAGAGACAGGCGCCGTAGAACAGACCGATGAGAACGCCGGTCTGGGTCTCCTTGAAGAGGAGCGCGAAGTAGTCGCTCACCTGGATCACGCCGGTGGCCAGACCGCGCACCGCCACCACGGCGGTCTGACTGCCGACATTGCCGGCCATGCCGAAGATCATCGGCATGAAGAAGCTCAACTGGATCACCTTGGACATGGTATCCTCGAAATGACCCAGGATCCACGCCGCGGCCAAACCGCCCAGGAATGGCGCCACCAGCCAGGGAAGCCGGGTGCGCGCCACGCTGGTGATCGATTCGGAGAGCAGGCTGAGTTTATGTTCGGCATCGGCGCCCACCGATTTCATCATCGATTCGGTATCCGCGTTTTGAATCACATGGATCAGATCGTCCACGGTGATGATGCCGCGCATCACCCCCAGATCGTTGACCACCGGGATGGCCATGAGATCCATTTCGGTGACGATCTTGGCGGCCTCGGTCTGGGGGGTATCGACGTTCACGGTGTGGACCCGATCGTCCATGATGTCGCGCACCAGGCGATCCGGAGGGGAGAGAAGCAGCCGTTTCAACGAGCTGACGCCGATGAGCCGCTGCTGTTCGTCGAGCACGTAGACGTAGAAAACGAACTCGTGGTAGTCCAGATCGCGCACGGCCTGCAGCGCCTGCTTGGCGGTGGTGGTCTCCTCGATGGCGAAGAACTGGGAGTTCATGATGTGACCGGCGGTATCCGGAAGGTATTGCAGCAGGGTCTGCACCTCCTTCTGGGTCTCCCGGTCCAGGGCATTCATGATGTGTTGGCCGACCTCGGGATTGAGCTGACCGAGAATGTGTCCGCGGGTATCCGGCGGCAGGCTCTCCAGGATCGGCACGACGCGTTCCAGGCTGCACACCGAAATGATGTGGATCTGGAAATCCTCGTTGAGTTCCTTGAGGGTTTCGCCGGCGTGCTGGGGCGCGGTGATCAGGTGGAAGATGTCCGCCGCCTCGTCGAGATCCTCGGAGGTGTTGATCACCTGGGCGATATCGGCGGGCAGGAGTTTGTCGAGAATGCGCGAGAGCTGGGCAGTGGCCCCCTTGCGGTAGAGGCGACGGATCATCTCCACGAATCGGGGGGCTTGACCGGTCTCCATGGGTGCTTGCGGTTCGTCAACCACGATCATGCTCATGTCGCGTCCTTCCTGGCCAAGAATGGAATATCCGATGAACGAAAGAAACCTTGCATGATGGGGGGATCCCCCTCACCCCGACCCCGGACCTCCCTTGCGGGCATTCCAGAGTCAAAAAGGGTGGCGGGAGGTTTGGGACGCACCGATGCGCAGAGCTGCCGCGTCAAAGAAAAATGCACGCGACAACGAAACAAACGCACTCTCGGAAGTTATTGCGGAGCAATAACCCTTTTTCAGGAAGCTTTTGGAAACAGGATCCCTGACGAGACGTTCAATCAGGTTTGGGAATGGACTCTGGCGGGCTTTGCAAGGGAGGGGGAATGCGGATGGCGGAACGGATTCAGGCCATGTCACCCTCCTGACGGCGCGTCAGAGTCACCAAACTCGGTGCGTCCACATACCCTCCGTTAAAAGTTAATACTTTTCACAGTTTAGCAAATCATGGGGATCATGTCAATAGATTCTGTTAAGATTGTGAAAAAAAATTCTCTGAATTGAGACAAAACCAGAACAGAAACTTGAACTGCCTGGATGCCATCTGCTATTCTGATGGCCAGAATACCGATGAACCGTAAATAACAACTACTATTCAATCAAGCAAACAATACGAATCAAGAAAGAGGCACTCCATGATCGACACCGATGTCGCGATGACGGATCCCTGCAAAGTCGTGCTGCTGGCCACCGACGGGTCGGAATTCTCCGCCGGGGTTGAATCCGTGGGCCTCGAACTGGCGCAACACAGCCAATCCCATCTCCACATGCTCCGCCTGCTCCTGGCCGAACCCGGCACCGACGCCTCGATCGTCGAAGAACAGGATGCCAACCTCAAACTCGATCAGATCGCCAACCAGTGCCTGGCCACCGGCATCGAGCACTCCCGCCTGATCCGCCCCGCCGAGGATCCCACCACCGGCATCCTGACCGCCGCACGGGAGATCAACGCCCAACTGGTCATCGTGGGCCGACGCGGACGCCGGGGACTGGCCAAGAACAACGTCGGCGAAGCCACCACCAAACTCCTCGACAAACTGGAGTGCTCGGTCCTGGTCGTGCCGCGCCTCTTCTCCTTCTGGAGCAGTGGCGTCCTGCTGGTGATCGATCCGGACGAAACCGCCGGCGACCAGGCCGCCCTGGTGGCGATCCGCCTGGCCCACGGGGCCAACATCCCCTTGACCATCCTGCTGGTCGTGGATGAAAAGGATGAAGCGTGTCGCGATGCCAATCTGACCGTCAACCGACTGGTGGCCCTGGCGCAACTGCACGGGGTGACCGCCGAAGGACTGGTGCATGGCGGCGATCTCGACGAGGTGGTCCTGGAGGTGGCCCGACAACGAACCGACGACCTGATCGTCTGCGAACCGCGTGACCGTTCCATGTTCGACCGGCTTTTCAACATCAACGATCTGGTGAAGCTGATCGGCAAGGCCAACTGCCCGGTTCTGGTGGTCAAGGGCACCCCAAAAACCGATCAGGCGTGAACCACGAACCCCACGCCGCCTCTCGCGCTTGCAGCGCCCGCGACACACCCGGCGCGCCGCTCCTTCATCGAACGAGCGGGCGTTGTCGCACCATCCGGGGGATCACTTCGGGCAGCGCATCGGCCTCACCGGAACGGTCTCGAGTTCCGGGGTAAGATGGACGTTGGTGGCATGAAGGACGCCTGGGATATCCCTGCCTGACACCAAAAACAATATTCATTATCAGACAGATCATTGTATCCAAAAAAACGATTGAACCATCCTCACGCCTCGGTATGAAAACCGCTCCCCAGGCCGAGGAATCGGGCCCGCTCGGCCTGCATGCCGCCCGCGCCGAGCATGGCCAGATCGAGGGAGTGGAGCGGTACGCCGGCTTCCAACAAGGCGCCGCGCAACGCCCCCACCCCACCGCGCAGCGCCACCAGCGAGGCCTCCTCCTGGGCCGAAATCGCCACCCGCACCATCCCCGCCCCATGCTCGAGCCGGGCCTGCACCATGCCCATGCGGGTCATGTTCAACGACAGCAGCACGGAGAGCAGCGACCCGTCCCCGGATTTCCCATCCTTCCGGCGCCGGTCGCGTTCGCGGCGCCACACCGCCTCGCCCAGTCCGCCATCGTTCATCCAGAACAGACGATAGCCCAACAGATAGACCCCCTCCTCCGGTGAGGCCGCCGCCTGGGGGAGGATGTGCTGCAACGCCAGCAGATCCCCGAGCCGCTGCAAGGCATGACGCGCGCCGGCCACCTCGGCGGTCACCTCCTCGCGGGTGGCCGGGGTGACGTTGCTGGCGGTCCGGGTCGGCTCGTGACGCAGATGTTCGGCGGCCTGACGCACCAGCCGCACCGCGTCCGCCACCTCCTGGCGACTGCCGGCCTCGAGCACCCGCGTCAACCCGGCGAGATCCCCTTTCATCAGATCGCCCAGTCCCACATTCGGCAGGGCCCGTTGCAGCACCCCGGCCAGGGTTTCGCGACCCGCCACCAGCACCCCGGAGCGTCCGCCCGCCAGCAACGCCGACTCCCCCGCCGCACCGGTGGCGCCACGGGCCAGACCCGAAAGCACCATCAGCCGTCCCAGCAACTCCGGCCCGCGCGCCAGACTCTGTTCGGCGGTCTGGGCAAGTTGCACCGCCCCGCCCGATTCGCTCGCCACCAGCCGCACGCTCACCTCCGGGGTCAGGCGGGTTACCTCCAGGGTCACCTGTTCACCGGGTTGCAGGGCGCGTCCACCGGAAAACGCAATGCCGGAACCATTGGGAAAACGGATCACCCCCTGGCCATCCGCGCCCACATTCGCGACGCGACCGACCAGCATCTGGCCTTCGAAAAGTTTCGGAATGTCGGGCGCGGAGAACGGGGTGGAGGAGACAGGGCCGCTTTCGCCGGGGGATGGCGGGATGAAGGAGAGAATCATCGCGGACCGGGGGTTGGGACAAGGAGGAGTTGGTCAGGAGGATGCGTCCGGAAGCCGGGGTCCGTGGGTTGAGTCAGACCCCCGGACCCCGAAACGACGAACAATGCGGGTTACCCTTTAATCGCGCTCATCCTGCTGGTTGCGGTGGAGACGCTTGAGCAGACTCACCTCCTCGACCGCCAGACCGGTCTCGGTGACCACCCGATCCTCGTCCACACCGTTGGAAAGCAGCAGACGGGCCTCGCGATAGGCATCGGACATGCTCGCGGGCTGGCCGGATTCGGTCATCTTGGCGGAATGCCCCATGGGCATGCCCATCCCCATGTTGCCCGGATTGGGACGGGACATGTAGTGCAGATCGGCCTGGATCCCCTGGAGATCCTTTTTCAACTGCTCGGGAATGGTCCGGATCGCCTCGCCGAGACGTGCCTCCAGAGCGGCGACCTCGCGATGCATGGCATTGATGCACTCGGCAGGATCGAACGGCTCCACATCCGGCTCGGAGGGCGTGGTGGCCCTGGTCTCCTCGCGCAGCTTCTGCACCTGCTGGAACACCATGAAAACGGCCAAATAAAGGACCAGGAAACAGACGACAACGAGAAGATTCCAAATGTTCACGAGATTCGCCCCAATACCCGTTTCATCCGCGCCCGCATGCGCATGGCGGCCTTGCTGTGCAGTTGGGAGATGCGCGACTCGGTGAGTCCGAGCACCTCCCCGATTTCACTCATGGTCAACTCTTCGAAATAGTACAGCGTCACGACCAGTCGTTCCTTGTCCGGCAGGGAGGAGATCGCCTCGGAGAGGGCCAGACGCAACTGTTGCAGGCCGATGCTCTCCACCGGATCGATGATCTCCGGATCCGCGAGCATCTCCAAAACGTCCCACTCCTCCTCGTCCAGGGAGGGGCGCAGGTCGTCGAAGGAGAGAATGGCGATGCCGCGCACCGCGTCGAGATTGCGATAGAATTCATCCAGGGTCAGGCCGAGATGGGCGGCCACCTCCTGATCCTCGACCGACTTGCCCATCTGCCCTTCGAGCAGCAGATAGGTCTCCTGGATATGGGCCGCGGTCTGACGCACCGCACGCGGCACCCAGTCCATGGAGCGCAACTCATCGAGAATCGCGCCGCGCACCCGGAATTCGGCATAGGTCTGGAACTTGATGCCCCGATGCGGATCGAACTTGGACACCGCGTCGATGAGTCCCAGGATCCCCACCTGGACCAGATCGTCGATGTCCACCGATTGGGGGAGCTTCATCGAGATGCGGCTGGCCACGTACTTGACGATCGGCGCGTACTTGAGGATCACCTCGTCACGACTCAGCCCCTCCCAGGTCGAGCCCTGATCGTTGTCCGCCGGATCCTTGGGGCTTTCCGCCCGTTTCTGGGTAACCGCCGCCACCATGGCCCCTACGACTCCGAATGCATGAGCGTATCGTCGAGCAGACGCCGCCAGAAGAAGATCATCCGGCCCTCCTCGTGACGTTTCTCGCGCCACAGACGCATCAGGCTGGTGGCGATCTTCTGGAACGATTTGGAAACCGGCGCCTCCGGATGGGTGATGGAGACCGGTTTCTGCACCCGCACCGACTGGGCCAGAAGCGCGTCCTCGGGGACCGAACCCACGAAATTGAGCACCACGTTCAAGAACTTGTCCGCCACCTGCGCCAGGGTGCGAAAGACATCCTTGGCCTCGGCCTCGTCCCGCGCCTGGTTGACCACCAGGTCGAAATGGGAGGCGCGATGGTTCAGAAACAGCACCTTCATCAGGGCATAGGCATCGGTGACGCTGGTCGGATCCGGGGTGGCGATCACCATGATCCGCTCCACGGCCAGCACGAAAAAGCGGACGTTCTCGGAGATGCCGGCGCCGGTATCCACCAGCACCACGTCGAAATCGGCGTTCCAGCGGTCGATGTGATCCATCAGGGAGAGCTTCTGCTCCTCGGTGAGCGCGGAGAGTCCGGCCACGCCCGAGGCCGCCGGCAGGATGGTGATCCCCTCCGGTCCCTGGATCGCCACCTGGTCCAGGGTCAGGCGATCCTCGAGCACGTCCTGGATGGTGAATTGCGGCGCCTCGATGCCCAACACCACGTCGATGTTGGCCAGGCCGAGATCCGCGTCGATCAGGAGCACCTTGAGTCCCTGGCGGGCATACTGGATGGCGAGGTTGACCGTGATCAGGGTCTTGCCGACGCCACCCTTGCCGCTGGTGATGGCCATGGTGTGAGGTACCTTGCGTTGCGACAACTCCTCGTTCACCGGCGGGGCGGAAAGCGCGCCCTTGACCATCCCACCCGCCTTGCGGCGCTCGGCCAACTCTTTCAACGTCGCGACTTGATTGTCCAGGTCCTTGATCATGACTCCCCCGCCACACCGCCATCCCGTTGATCGGGACCCGCCGGTTCAGCACGGAAAAAGGGTGAATTTCTTTTCATAACTCACAAGTTCTAGCAATTCGCATTCCAAGCGTGAAGCGGGCATCTCCACCCGATCACTGTTCCAGATCGCGCTCTTCCAGAAACCAGCGCGCCATGGTCTTGGGCGACATCCAACCGAGGTTCTCCGGCACCCGCTGGCCATCGGTATACATGGTCAGGGGCAGTCCGGCGCGCACCGCCACGTTGAGGATGCCGCCGTAGGTGACGGTCTCGTCGAGCTTGGTGAAGATCAATCCGGTCGGTTTCAACACCGAAAAGCGCCGGAAGATCGCCTGTTGCTCGGTTTCACGCACGTTGGCGGCCATGGTCAGGATCACCTCGCGGTCATCCCCCATGATCGGCAACAGCCCGGCGGTGGAGTTGACCTGACGACGGTTGTAGGGGCTCGAGCCCACGGTATCGACCAGCACGAAATCGCAGCGGTTGAGCGAATGCAGCCCGGCCTTCACCTCCGACAGGGTGCGCGCCACCACCAGACGCACCTGCAACAGCTTGGCATAGGTCTCCAGCTGCGCCACCGCGCCGACACGGAAGGTGTCCAGGGTGATCATGCCCACCGAACGCTGACGGTTCAGGATCAGATCCGCCGCCAGTTTGGCGAGCGTGGTGGTCTTGCCGACCCCGGTCGGACCCACCAGCACGATCACCCGCGACTTGCCATCGAGGGGATCGCGGAACTTCAAGGTCCGGGCAAAGGCCACATCCAGGCCGCGCTCCTTGCCGGTCTGATCCATCATGGCGATCTTGCGGGCGATCGGCTCTTCCACGCCATGCATCAGCATGGTGCCGTAGTGACGCTTGCCCATCATGTCGAGTCCCGAGGCGTCGCCCACGATCGGGAACTCCGGAGGAAGATCCCCCAGGGTCGGCACGATCGGCGTGGGCATCGGCATGTCGGCATCGCGTCCGCGCGCCGTCGGGGCCACTGGCGCGACCCGAGAGGTGGACCGCTCTGCGGACCGGGCCATCGGACGGACCGGTGGTGCCTCATCCCCGTCCATGTCGATCGGATCATCCACCACCGCCGAGAAGCGTCCCGCCTCGGCGCGCGCCGCGCCTCCCCCCGCCGCGGACTGGGCCGCCGGGCTCGGGCAGGCGGTCACCTCGATCATCGTCTTGCCCATGGCCAGACCACCCGGTCCCTTCTCCCGGATGCTGCGGGTGGAGAGAATCACCGCGTCGGCGCCAAGTTGATCCTTGACGATCTGGAGCGCCTCGCGCATGTCGCGCGCCTGAAATTTGGAAATGTTCATGATACGGTCGGATCCTTGAACGGTTTTCTATCCATCATGCCATCACGAAAGCGTCACCGTGCCCAGAGAATGGACCGGGATGTTCGTGGGGATTTCGTTTTGCGACAGCACCGCCAGGTGTGGCAAAGTCGCCTCCGCCGCCTGCTTGAAGAACGGTCGCGCCCGTGCTCCGGTGATGATCACCGGCTGCTGCACATGGGCGGCGATGCGATCCACCGACTCGCGGATGCGCACCATCAGCAACCCGGCGGCCCTGGGCGCCAGGGAGAGATAAGAGCCGTACTCGCCATCGACGATCGCCTCATTGACGAGATTCTCCGCGTCCGCGCCCAGGATCAACGCCGAAAGACGTCCCTCCTCGTCCAGATAGCGGGTCACCAGCGAACGGGCCAGGGCCTGACGGGAGAGTTCCACCAACTGCGACGGCTGCTTGACGACCCGGGCGTAGTCGGAGACGGTCTCCAGAATGGTGCTCATGTCGCGAATCGACACCCGCTCGCGCAGCAGCCCTTGCAGCACCTTTTGCAGCGTTCCCAGGGTGATGACGTGCGGGATCAACTCCTCGACCAGCTTGGGTTGTCCCTTGGCGGTCAGGTCGAGCAGGTTCTGCACCTCCTGGCGGTTGAGCATCTCGTGGGCATGGGTATGCACCAGTTCGGTGATGTGGGTGGCCAGCACCGTCGAGGGATCGACCACCGTGTAGCCCATCATCTCGGCGCGCTCCCGGTCGTTGCCGGAGATCCACAACGCCGGCAGTCCGAAAGCCGGCTCCACGGTCGGGGTGCCGTCGATCCGTCCCGAGACCGCACCGCCCTCCATGGCCAGGTATTGCGACGGCTTGAGTTCTCCGCGTCCCACCTCCACCCCGCGGATCATGAAGGCGTATTCGCCGGGACGGAATTGCAGGTTGTCCTTGATGTGGATCGGCGGCACCACGAAACCCATGTCCGAGGCGAACTGCTTGCGAATGGAACGGATCTTCTCCAACAACGTTCCCTGTTGGCTCTCATCCACCAGCGAGATCAGGCCATACCCCACATCCAGGCGCAACAGGTCCAGGGCCAGGAAATTCTCGATCGGCTCTTCGGTCAGGGCTTCGCTCTGGGCGCGGATGGTCTCGGTGCGGGCCTGGACCAGTTCCGACTTTTCCAGCCGCTTGAAGAGCATGTAGGCCCAACCGCCCATCAGGATCGCCAGCAGCGAGAACGGCACGGTGGGCATGCCGGGCAAAATGGCGAACAGACCGAGCACCGCGGCGCTCAGCAGGATCACCCGCGGTTGGGCGGTGATCTGGCCACCGACCTGATCGCCAAGGTTTTCGTCCGAAGAGGCGCGGGTGACCAGGAAACCGGCGGCGGTGGAGATCACCAGGGCCGGAATCTGCGCCACCAGACCGTCACCCACGGTGAGGATGGTGTAGATGTTGGCCGAATCGGCGGCAGAGAGGTTGTGCTGGCCGACGCCGATGATGAAACCGCCGATGATGTTGATGAAAACGATGATGATGCCGGCCACGGCATCCCCGCGCACGAACTTCGAGGCACCGTCCATGGCCCCGAAGAATTCCGACTCCTGTTCGATCTCGCGCCGCCGGGTCTTGGCCTCGGACTCGGAGATCAGACCGGAGTTCAGATCCGCGTCGATGGCCATCTGTTTGCCGGGCATCTTGTCCAGGGTGAAGCGGGCGGCCACCTCGGCGATGCGCCCGGCACCCTTGGTGATGACCACGAAGTTGATGATCACCAGGATCGCGAAGATGATCACACCCACCACCGGATTGCCCCCGACCACGAACTGGCCGAAGGAGCGGATCACCTCGCCGGCGGCCCCCTCGCCCTCGGCGCCGTGCAGGAGGATCAGACGGGTGGTGGCGATGTTGAGCGACAGCCGGAACATGGTGGTGATGAGCAACACGCTGGGAAAGGAGGAAAAATCCAGCGGTCGATGCACATAGACGGTCGTCAGAAGGATGACGATGGCCAGGGAGATGTTGACGGACAAGAAGACGTCCAACAGCCAGGATGGAATCGGAATGATCATGATGGCCAGCACCATGATGATGCCGACGGCCATGATGATATCGTTCAGTCCTTTGAATCGTTTCAAGAATTGTGTCATGCTTTTCTGGCTCCCACAAGTCCACGACGAGCGTCCGGATCCGGCCCGGAGAATCCCTGCCAGATATCAAGCAAATATCATGCCCAGGATTCGAAACCCTTTTCGCGCGCATCCCCCTTCCCTTCGCGCGCGCCATGACCTTACAATGTCGGATCAGGCAAGCCCGACGCGGCTTCGCGTCGAACATCGCCCATCCACCGCACCCTCGCGCATGGTCCAAGGAATCCGATGAACACCGCCGAATCATCGTCTCCCGGCTCGGTCGGGATCGTCCAGACCCGGTATGTGGAGCTGTTCTCCGATGGCCGCGCCCCCCTGCGCCTGGATTGCGGAGCCACGCTCGCGCCGGTACGGGTCGCCTTCGAAACCTACGGCACCCTGAACGCCGACAAGAGCAACGCCATTCTCATCTGCCATGCCCTCTCCGGTACCGCCCACGCCGCCGGTCGCCATCACGCCGACGATCGCAAACCCGGATGGTGGGACAACTTCATCGGACCCGGCAAACCCTTCGACACCGAACGGTTCTTCGTGATCTGCTCCAACAACCTCGGCGGCTGCGACGGCACCACCGGCCCGTCGAGCCTCGATCCGACCACCGGCAAACCCTTCGGTCTGCGCTTTCCGATGATCACCATCGCCGACATGGCCCGGCTGCAAAAAGGGCTGATCGATCATCTCGGCATTCCGCGCCTGCTGGCCGTGGCCGGCGGCTCCATGGGAGGGATGATCGCCCTCCAGTGGGCACTGGACTACCCCGATGTCCTGCGCGCTTGCGTCATCATCGCCTCCACGCCCCGCCTCTCGGCCCAGAACATCGCATTCAACGCCGTGGCGCGCCAGGCGATCATGGTCGATCCCAACTTCAACGGCGGCGACTACTACGGCGAGAACGTCCCGCGACCGGTCAACGGCCTGGCCCTGGCACGCATGGTGGCCCACATCACCTATCTCTCCGAAAAAGGGCTGCACGAAAAATTCGGTCGCCAGCTTCAGGATCGGTGCGAACTCTCCTTCGGTTTCGAACGCGACTTCGCGGTGGAAAGCTACCTCCACTATCAGGGCTCCTCGTTCGTCAACAAATTCGATGCCAACACCTACCTCTACATCACCAAGGCCATGGACTATTTCGATCCCTTCCCGGATCCGGAAACCACGGCCAAACAACTTCACAAGGTGGCGGCGCGCATGCTGGTGATCAGCTTCGACACCGACTGGCGTTTCGACACCTCCCGCTCCAAGGAGTTGGTCAAGATGCTCAACTGGCATCAGAAAAACGTCACCTTCGAGCAGTTCCGCTCCATCCACGGCCATGACGCCTTCCTGCTCGATGATCCGCTCTACATGGAGTCCCTGACCTCTTTCTTGAAACGGATGCACATGGAAACCCGGCATCCGACCCAAAGCGACCCCTGATCATCCGGAGGAGACCCGAACCATGGGACGCACCAGCGACGCCAAGGAACGTCTGATCCAGAGCGGCATGGAACTTCTGCACGCCGGCGGCTACGCGCGCGCCGGAGTCCAGGAGATCTGCGAGCGCGCCGGGGTGCGCAAAGGAAGTTTCTACCACTTCTTCGCCTCCAAGAGCGCCCTGGGACTGGCGGTTCTGGAACGGTTGCACGACGAATCCAGCCGCCTGCTCGCCGAGGCCCTGGCCCCGGATCTCCCCCCGGAGGGACGGATCGCGCGCCTCTTCGACCGGGCGGCGGAAATCCAGGAACTGTTCCTCACCGAGACCGGCGCGGTCAGGGGGTGTCCACTCGGCAACCTGGCCCTCGAGATGAGCAACGAGGACGAAACCTTCCGGCTCTATCTGACCCGCGTCCTGCGCGAGACCATCCACCACATCGAAGAGGCCATCGCCCCGCGCGAGGAGAGCAGGACCATGGCCGAGGCGATCCTCTCCCTGCTCGAAGGGGCGATCCTGCTGGCCAAGGCGGAAAACGATCCCGCGGTGATCCGACGCATGGGCGAGATGGCCGCGCGGATTCTCATGGCCCCGTTCTCCAGCACCTCCCTGCCGCCCTGATGCCCATGGACCATCCACCGCATGGACCTCGGGTTCCGTGCCTCACTCTTGCCAATTGAAGATCCTACGACCATGGGTATCGCGACCGACCTCATCATCATCGTTCTGGCTGCCCTGCTCGGCGGCGGCATCGCCAACCTGCTGCGCCAACCGCTGATTCTCGGCTACATCCTGGCCGGAGTGCTCGTGGGTCCGCACACCGGCGGCATCACCGTCACCCAGATCCACGACATCGAACTTCTGGCCGAGATCGGCGTGGCCCTGCTGCTCTTCGCCCTGGGCCTGGAGTTCTCCTTCAAGGAACTCCAGCCGGTGCGCCGCGTGGCGCTGATCGGCACCCCCATTCAACTGGTCGCATGCCTGGCGCTCGGATTCGGCGTGGGACGGTGGCTGGGATTCACCACCACCGTCTCGTTGTGGTTCGGGGCGATGATCTCCCTGTCGAGCACCATGGTAATCCTCAAAACCCTCATGAATCAGGGCTACATGGGCACCCTGTCGAGCCGCGTGATGATCGGCATGCTGATCGTCCAGGATCTGGCCGTGGTCCCGATGATGATCATCCTGCCGGAACTCGACAACCCGGACATGGGAATCTCGGTTCTGGGTTGGGCCGCGATCAAGGCGATCGCCTTTCTGGTCGTGATGCTGCTGCTGGGCAATCGCCTGCTGCCGTGGCTGATGCGCCACGTCGCCCGCTGGAACTCCCGCGAACTGTTCGTGCTGTCGCTTCTGGCCGTGGGGCTCGGGGTGGGCTACGCCACCTATCTGGTGGGACTCTCCTTTGCCCTCGGCGCCTTTGTCGCCGGCATGGTGCTGGCCGGCTCCCACTTCGGCCACCAGGCTTTGAACGACATCACTCCGGTACGCGATCTGTTCGCCATGCTGTTCTTCGTCTCGGTCGGCATGATGCTCGATCCAGGCTATTTGTTCAACCACCTCGGCCTGGTGCTCGGCCTTGTCCTGTTGGTCAGTCTGGGCAAGGGAACGATCTTCTTTATCGTGACGCGCCTGTTCGGCTACGGCAACGTCGTACCCTGGGCCGTGGGGCTGGGACTCTTCCAGATCGGCGAATTCGCCTTCATTCTGGCGCGCATCGGTCACGCCGAGGGCGCATTCGACGCCGATACCCACACCCTGTTCTTGACCGTGGCCATCGTCACCATGCTCGTCACGCCCCTCATCTCGGGACTGACCACCCCGCTCTATGCCCGGGTGCGCGACCGGACGCCCCAGCCGACGCATAACTTCGCCCCGCCCAAGGAGAGCCTGAACGGACACGTCGTGGTGATCGGAGCCGGACGGGTCGGCACGCAGATCGCCACGGTGCTGCGCCGCGCCGCGATCCCGCATGTGGTGGTGGAGATGGAGTTGGGCCGACTGGAGAAGCTGCACAACCAGGGATCGCCGGTGATCTACGGGGACGCCTCCAGCGACGTGGTGCTCCACGCCGCCCGGATCGACCAGGCGCGGCTGGCGCTGGTGACCCTGCCGGACCCGGTCGCCAGTCTGGCGGTGATCGCACACATCCGCGCGTCACGCCCCGATCTGCCGTTGATGACCCGGGCCACCGGCATCGACCACATCGAGGCGCTGCGCGAGGTGGAGGTGACCGAGGTGGTCTGGCCGCACCTGGAGGCCGGACTGGTGATGGCCCGACACGCCTTGACCCTTCTGGAACTGCCCGCCACGGCGATCCACCATCTGACCCAGCAGGTGCGCCACGAAAGCTACGCCGCCCTGGGGGAGAACGGCAACACCTTTCAAACCCTCAACCGCCTGCGCGAGGCCGAAGGATTGTTCGATCTGGAGTGGGTGGCGATTCAGGAGGGATCCACGCTTGAAGGAACCACCCTGGGAGGCTCCGAGGTGCGTACCCGTACCGGGGCATCGGTGTTGTGCGTTCTTCGGAACGGCGAGATCCACGACAATCCAGGGGCCGGATTCCGCTTCGAGGCAGGCGATCTGGTGGCCATGATCGGCACCCGCGAAGCGCGCGTTTCCTTTCACCACTCATGCCGATCCCAGGCGATCCCGGAGGCGATCCCATGCCCAATCTGAAACCCGTTCGCACCTTCGCGCTGCTCTTGGTCCTCTCGTTCGCCGCACCGACGAGCCTGCTCCGCGCCGACGATCCACCGCCCCTCTCGGCGGGTCAGACGCTTTACGTGCCAACCTACTCCTCGGTGTGGCACGGCAATCTCAACGAACGGGGCAGGCCCGCGGAGATCCTCCTTTCCGCGATGTTGAGCATGCGCAACACCGATCCAAAGTACAGCCTGACCCTCACCTCGGTGAAATATTACGATACCGCCGGCAAGCTGTTGCGAGAGTATCTCCAGGAACCGCGCACGCTCGGCCCCATGGGAACTGTGGCCTATTTCGTCGAGCATCAGGATCGGGAGGGGGGAACGGGCGCCAATTTCGTGGTGACCTGGCGGTCGGAACGGCCCATCAACCAGCCGATCGCCGAGACCGTGCAGGTCTATCACTGGGGAACCCAGGCCAAGGCATTCATCAGCCGGGGCCAGGCGATCCATTCGCACGACTGAACAGCCGGTCCGTGCGGACGGCGAAAAAACGCGTGACCCTTCTGGAACGGCCAAGCAATGGTGAGCCGGTCCGTGCGGGGGGCGGAGAAACCGGATCACGACCACCACGCCCCACTCTCGCACGCGGGCTGGCTCACCTCCCGACCCGCAACGAGAGCGGCCATGTCACGCGCCGCGACCGCTCCGGGTCGCCCCAGACGGCCCGGAGACCAGGGACCAACCGCTCCACCGGATCGACGCCATGCACCTGCCGATAGCGCGCCGTGGCCGACCAACTGGCAAAATAGCCCAACAACTGCTCCAGATTCCACGCCACCGTGATGGCGAACGCCGGCGGTTCGATGCCCTGAAACGGAAAAGGCAGATCGCGATAGCCATTTTCCACCAGACGCCGCTCGGGGGGCCAGTGGGGACCGACCTGGTTGGCATAGAAATCCCAGGCCAGGTCGTTCACCGCCTCGCCCTCGACCCGCAACACCCCGTAACACCAGGCCGCGCACACCCCGCCCGGTTTCAAGACCCGCCGAACCTCGGCCTGAAACGGCTCTGGATCAAACCAGTGGAGCGCCTGGGCCACGGTGACCAGATCCACCGAGGCGCTCTCCAGACCGCTCGCCTCGGCCCTGGCCTGGCGATAATCGATGCGCGGATGGGGTTGTGCCTGGGCGATCTGCTCGGCACTGGCATCGGTGGCCACCACCTTGGTGAAAAAGTCGGCCAGAGCCGCAGAGGCCTGTCCGCTGCCCGCGCCGCAATCCCAGGCCAGTTCGCGTTCCCGGCACTGTTCGGCCAGCCAGGCGAACAACTCGGGCGGATAGGTGGGACGACTGCGCGCGTAATGATCGGAAACGGTGGAGAAGTGATCCTTGAAGCCGTTCATCGTCGTTTGACTCCCTTCAGAATCGATGCGTTCGAAAAACCGCCCAGGGTCACTCACGACTCCCGCACGCGACCCGACCTGGGATGATACCGGGCATGCACCTGGCGCAGGCGATCGTTGGCCACATGGGTATAGATTTCGGTGGTGGTGACCTGGGCATGACCGAGGAGCATCTGCACCCCGCGCAGATCGGCGCCATGTTTGACCAGATGGGTGGCGAAGGAGTGGCGCAGACCGTGCGGGGAGATGGTCTTGAGGATCCCGGCCATGGCCGCGTGACGACGAATGAGGTACCAGAAGTTCTGGCGTGTCATCGCCTCGCCGCGCGCGGTGACGAAGAGGGCGTCGGTGGGCGGGCTTCCCGCCATCAGCAGCGGGCGGGCCTGGCGCACGTAGCGATCGAGCAGGGCCAGGGCAGGCGCGTGGACCAGCACCAGGCGCTCCTTGTCCCCCTTGCCGACCACCCGAAAGAATCCCGCCTCGGCATTCAGATCGCCAGAACCGATCGAGACCAGTTCGGACACGCGCATGCCGGTGGCATAAAGGATTTCGAGCATGGCGGCATCGCGCAGACCCAGCGGGGTGGCCCGATCCGGCGCGGCGAGCAGCGCTTCGACCTCGGACTCGTCGAGCACCTTGGGTAGGGTGCGTCGTTTCTTGGGTGCGGACAAGAGTCGGGACGGATCGTCGCCGCGCACCCCGCGCTCCAGCAGATGCCGGAACAGACGTCGCACCGCCGAGAGTTTGCGCGCCACGGAACTGGCCATCAGGCCGCGCTCGGCCAGATCGGCCAGCCACGCGGAGAGATCTTCACGGCTGGCGGTGGACAGATCGCCGCCATGCGCATGCAAAAAGGCCGTGAACGCCTCCAGATCGTTGCGGTAGGCGGTGATGGTGTGATCGGCCAGGCCCCGTTCCACCAGCAGTTCATCGAGAAAGGCTTGAATGCGTTCGAGATCAATCATAAACCGGTTTCCATGAACAGTGGGGCACGATCGGGACGGCTGGGCGGTTTTTTAGTGAACCGGTTCTCCAAACCCACCCCGAGGCAGCGCGACGGAACAGCGGACTATTCATAAACCGGTTTCTTCTCTTTCGCAGACGCGGTTGTTGCCGATCGGAACCGGGACACGGCGCGTTCTCTTGACCAAACGGCTTCCCGCATCGATCACCGGCACGGCATAAACCACTTTTTCGGCTTCACACAGGATCACCCCCCCGAGTGGGGCAAACCAGCGCGCGCCGGCCTTTTCCCAGGCCTGAGCCCCGCCCAGCCAGCTTTCCCCCTGAAAGGGGGGCATGAACAGGGCATAGCAGGACTGTCGGGAGAGAAACAGCGACTCTTCCAGGGTGACGCGCAACTGGCTCGGAGAGAACGGACGCCCCCAGCCGAACGGAGTCATGTCGCGCCTGGCCCACAGGCCGCCCCGGTTGGGCACCAGCACCAGAACCCGACCGCCAGGCACCAGAACGCGCCAGGTTTCACGCAAGGTTGCGCGCGGGGATTGCACACCCTCCAACAGATGGGTCATGATGATGCGGTCGAAGGACTCGTCCGGAAACGGCAGGGCATCGGGTCGCACCTGGGCGATGCGGTTGTCCCCACCCTTGGGCCAGCGCGCCACCCCCATTTCAGCGGGCGAGGCACCGAGGATCGCGCCCAGATGCGGGGTCAACGCCTTGAGATAGGGATGGGGAAAGCCGAATCCAAGGGTCCGCTCCGCGGGTCTGGCCCCCAGCCAGCGTCCCATCGAATCGGCGATCAGACGCGCGGCGGTCTCGCCCAGCGGGGTATTGTACCAACTCTGCAACCGGATCGCGTCCACGCGCCGCACCTAAACCGTCATGAGGATCGGGCGGCACCCACCGGTTCCACCCAATCCGACCATCCAAGGAGTCACCCCCATGTCCCAGCCCTCCCTGAACATTGAACCCGTACTCGTCGGTCGCGACAATCTCGTCTGGATGATCCCGACCGCCACGAAGGCCTATGCCGTCGTCGATCCCGGCGAAGCTGGCCCGGTCGTGGCTTTTCTCACCGCACGCCAGGCCACCCTTTCGCACATTCTCATCACCCATCACCACGGCGATCACATCGGCGGGGTCGAACCCTTGCGCACGCAGTATAGCCCCTTCGTCCTCGGCGCCGAGACCGACGCCCAACGCCTGCCATCGCTCGATCTGACCGTCCGCGAGGGTGACCGCGTGGCCTTGAACCGCACCCTCATGGCCGAGGTGATCGAACTCCCCGGTCACACCCTGGGTCACCTGGCCTACCGGGTCGGCGACGGACTCTTTAGTGGGGATACCCTGTTCGGTTTCGGCTGCGGACGTCTTTTCGAGGGAACGCCCACACAGATGTGGTCTTCTCTAAGCAAACTGCGTGCCTTGCCCGACAATACCCGGCTGTTCGCCGGCCATGAATACACCCTGGTCAATCTCGACTTCACCCGATCCCTGGACCCGGACAATCCAGAGTTGGACGAACTGCATCACCGGTTCATGACCATCCTTGATGATGGTGGTTTCACGCTCCCCCATCCGCTCCAACTGGAAAAACGACTCAACCCCTTCCTGAATGCCGACAACCCGGCATTTCTGGCGCGGATCGGGCTGGCGGGTCTGGATCCGATCTCGGCCTTTGCCACCCTGCGCGAACGCCGCAACCACTATTGATTTTGATCAATTCACGATGAACAGAAAGCTGGCAAGTTGACGAAATCATCGATAAGATGTATCAAGGAAATTTGTGACCACCCCTCACAATGAAAAATGACGAACCGCCAGGAGAATATCAATCATGAAAGATTTGAAATTGGGCATTAAACTCGGTGCCGGCTTTGGTCTGGTGCTGCTCTTGACCGCCTTTGTCGCCATGAGCGGCTACAGTGGCTTGATGGGACTGGCGGACCGCATCGACAAAAGCAACGACATGTCCATCATTCTGGAGCAGATCGCCAAAGCGGCCATCGCGGAAAAAAACTTCATCATCCGCAAGGATTTCAAACTGGTGGAGGATAACCAGAAAGCCCTCGACGCGCTGAAAAAACAGGCGATCATCGACCGGGACCAGAAATTCAATGCCGCGGAAGACAAGTCCGCCATGGATGAGGTGGTCAACCTGGCCGAGGGGTATGGCAAGGCTTTCGCCCAGTACGTCTCCCTGGAAAGGACCCGCAACGAAAGCCTGGCGCGCATCCGCGACATCGCCGACAACACGGTGCGCGTGGAAGCCACCAAGATGCAGGAGGATCAAGCCAAAAAACTGCACGAACTGCTCGCCCAACCTCTGGAGAACCCGGCGGACAAAGATGCCCAGGCCAAGCGATCGGCGGCCATCGAGGATCGCGCGATCAAGGCGGCCAAGGCTGGGCAACTCCTGATCGACTTCAAGGATGCCCGCATCGGCGAGAAAGAGATCTTTCTCACCAGTGGCCAGGATGAAAAACAGGTCCAACGCAACCGGGCCGGCTCTGACGGCGCCTTGAAAAATGCCAAGGAGTTGCTGGCAAGCTTCAAGCAGCCCTCCAACATCGATCAGGCCAAGAAGGTCATCGCCGGCATCGAGCAGTACCAGAAAGAGATGACCACCATGGTCGAGGCGATCAACGCCCAGAACAAGGCCGAGCAGGAGTTGGTCCAGGCTCGTCGCAAGGCCGAAGAGAAGGTCGATCATGTGGTCGAGGGACAAAAAGCCAAGGCTGCGGCCCTGATCCAATCCTCCTCCACCATGGTCACCCTGGCCAGCATCGGCGCGGTGCTGCTCGGGCTGATCATCGCCTTCCTGCTCACCCGGATCATCGTCTCCGCGCTCACCAAGGGTGTGGTGTTCGCCCGTGAGATCGCCGGGGGTGATCTCACCGCCACCATCGATCTGGAACAAAAGGACGAAGTGGGCCAGTTGGCCACAGCCTTGAAAGAGATGGCCGCCAAACTCCGCGAGGTGATCGGCGAGGTATCCGCCGCCGCCAGTCAGGTGTCGGCGGGCAGCAACGAAATCTCCAATGCCGCGCAAAATCTCTCCCAGGGAGCCACCGAACAGGCCGCCTCCATCGAGGAGACCTCCTCGGCCATGGAAGAAATGACCTCCAACATCCAGCAGAACAGCGACAACGCCAGCACCACTCAGACCATTGCCCAGAAGGCCTCCAAGGATGCCGAAGAGGGCGGACAGGCGGTCGGAGAGGCGGTGACCGCCATGAAGGAGATCGCGGCCAAGATCGGCATCATCGAAGAGATCGCCCGTCAGACCAACCTGTTGGCCCTGAACGCCGCCATCGAGGCGGCCCGGGCCGGCGAGCACGGCAAGGGCTTCGCGGTGGTGGCCGCCGAGGTGCGCAAACTGGCGGAACGCAGTCAGACCGCCGCCGGCGAGATCAGCCATCTCTCCTCCTCCAGCGTCGAGGTGGCGGAGCGGGCCGGCGGGATCATCAACAAACTGGTTCCAGACATCCAGAAGACCGCCGAGTTGATCCAGGAGATCGCCGCCGGCAGTCAGGAGCAGAATCAGGGGGCCAGTCAGATCAACCAGGCGATCCAGCAGTTGGATCAGGTGATCCAGCAGAATGCCGGCGCCTCCGAGGAGATGGCCGCCACCGCCGAGGAGTTGAGCGCCCAGGCGGACATCATGAACACCTCGATCTCCTTCTTCAAGATCGGCAACCACGGAACCACGGTCGCCCCGCGCGCCAAATCCGCCCCGACCCGCGCCAAGGCGGGCACCCCGGCCAGACTGCCGGCACCGACCGCCAAACATACCCCCAAGGCCCTGCCCGCGCCTGCCGCGAAATCGGCCAGGGGTGGTGGGGTCAATCTCGACATGGGAGCGGGTCGCCCTTCGGATGACGAGTTCGAGACCTTCTGATCAACGGTACGTCTCCGGGGAGCCCCATTTGTCCAGGCTCCTCGGAGTTCCCCATCCCGCGCAAGCGGGATCCCGTTCCTGAAAAACAAGGAGTACAGCTCATGCCCATTGCCGGACTGACCACGGTGACGCAATTTCTGACCTTTCACCTCGAGCAAGAGGTGTTCGCCATCGACATCTCCAAAATCAAGGAGGTTCTGGAGTACAGCGACGTCACCAAAATCCCGCGCACCCCGGATTTCATGTGCGGAGTGATCAATCTGCGCGGCAGCGTGGTGCCGGTGGTGGATCTGCGCGCCAAATTCGCCATGCCGCACAGCGAAAAAACCGTCAACACCTGCATCATCATCATCGACGTGATCCAGGAAGACGAAACCACGGTGATCGGTGCCATGGTCGATTCGGTGAAGGAAGTGATGGAACTCGACCCGAATCAGATCGAACCCGCGCCGCGCATCGGCACGGGGCTGCGTTCGGATTTCGTGCGTGGCATGGGCAAACAGGGGCAGCAGTTCGTGATTCTGCTCGATACCGATCGGCTCTTCTCCCACGAGGAACTGTCCGTGTTGCAGGATGCCGGAAGCAGGAGCGGGACAAAATCGTCCCAAGTCGAAAATGCCGCTTGATTGTCCTCTCCAAAGGGATTATTAACAGTAACGGAGCGTGCATTTCCTTGAAGGAGCCAGAAAACGACCGTTTTTGTTATAATGAAAATTATACTCAAAACGTTCATCCCCCTCCAAGGCGATCCCCCTCCAGAGGAACCCATCATTCGCTTTTGTGCCTTGTTCCAAAGTTCCAAGGAATACCCCATGCCGATCACCACCCATGAAGAGGGCAATACCGTCACCATTCTGTTGGACGACAAATTCGTCTTCAGTGACCATCGCGCCTTCCGCGGCACCTATCACGACCGCCCGTCGGCCACCCATTACATCGTCGATTTCCGACGCGTCTCCTACATGGACAGCTCAGCCCTGGGGATGTTGTTGCTGCTCAAGGAGGAGGGTGCCGGCGGGGACCGGACGCGCGTGAAACTCCTCCATTGCAACGAGCAGGTCAAGAAAATCCTGGAGGTCGCCAACTTCTCCCAGTTGTTCATCCTGGAGTGACCTGTTGTCGTGCCGGGGGGATTCCCGCCCCCGGCATGCCCCCCCAGCGACGATCATTCTGGTTATCCGATCACAATCCGATCCATGCCAGCCACAAAAGAGCCGGAGGCACGCTCCAGAACCACTCCCGCCACCCCATGACGGAAGTCATGCCAAAGGTCAGCTCAGGCAACCGGTCAAACCCCAACACCCGCAACCCCTCTTCACGTTGCCGCAGATCGATCAGCAAACCACGCAACAACGCCGCCGCGCCAAAAGCCAAGCGTTCCAGACGCTCGATCCCCCCCGATCCATCACGCTCGCCCTGACGCATGCGCATCTCCTGACGCACCCGGATCGTCTGTTCCTGAAAGCGCGTCAACCCGGTGAGACAAAAAACCAGGATCGACAAGCCACGCCGCACCGGAAGCCGGAACCTCTCCAGCCAACCGAGGTAGAAACCCAACCCGGAAGCCAGTGCCAGCGGCGTGATCATCCGACCCAGTGCCAGGGCCATGGCCACGAACAGCAGCAAACGCAGGGCCTGACTGAACCCCGCCAACATCCCCTCGCGGGTCACCCATGTCAGGCCAGACGCCAGAAACTCACCCGGTGTGAGCAACGCATGGGTCATGAAAAGAGCGAAAAACAGCCAGCGCAAACGGAAAAGGCCGCGTCCCAACTCCCGCCCGGAGAGAGACGCGGCCCGAATGACCACCAGGACCATGCCACACGCAATCCACCAATGCAGTGACACCAGATCCGCGGACAACACCACCGGCCACAACAAGCCGAACGCCAGCAACAAGGCCCGTGCGTCCCGATGCCCGCTCACCGGGTGATCCGCAGCTCCCGCTTTTTCGCCCCCTCCTCCACCTCGAAGGGAATGAACTCCCAGGCGGGGGCATGATCCTCCAGCGCGCCGGCGGAAGGCCTGGCAGCGGTCGTGTCGGCCTGAAAGGTCTCAAAATCGAACGAAACCATCTCGATCCCCTCCGTGCCGTGCTCGAACGGAGATCGCGCCGTGGCAACCGAGGCCGACGGATCGAACTCCCAGGCGTCGGGGGCGACATCCGCGGATTCAAGGCGCTCCACCAACGGTTCCGGCTCCCTTTCCACCGTCGCTTCGGCGACATCGGCCACCACCTCGACCGCTGGGACCACGGACGCGATCGGGGACGTCATGGAGTCGGCCACGGGCGAGAAACGCGGCGCTTCGGAGGGGGCTTCGGCCACGGGCGAGAAACGCGGCGCTTCGGAGGGGGCTTCGGCCACGGGCGAGAAACGCGGCGCTTCGGAGGGGATGGACACGGGCTCACCCTTTGAAAACGGTCTGGTCTGCTCAGGCGAGGCGACCAGGGCTTCGCGGGCGGCACGGTCCAGTTCGGCACGCAACGTCTCCTCGCTGGCCGTCAAGCCATCATCGATCCCCCATTCCCCGGCATCCAGACCCTCGAACCCGTCCAGGTCCCCGGCAACGCCCCAATCCGGATCCCCATTGAAGGCCGGTTCGCGCACCAGATCCAAACCGGTCACCTCCAGCGACGCCAGGAAAGCCTCGGCATCCCCCGTGTCCGCCGCGTCCAGCGCCATCGCGCTACGCCCGGCCTCGACGGCCTCGACCGCTCCCCGCCCGGCTTCGACCGCTCCCGATCCAGCCTCGACCGCTCCCCGCCCGACCTCGACCGTTCCCGATCCAGCCTCGACCGCTCCCCGCCCGACCTCGACCGTTCCCGATCCAGCC